>CAYGNB010000049.1:0-3517 GCA_964351135.1 uncultured Rhodobacterales bacterium
CCGCTCATCAGCCCTTGCGGGCTACTTCGCTACGTGCGCGCGGTTCAGAACCAGCCGGGGGCCATGTCGTAGGCGCTGAGGTCGTTGGTCTGCAGGATATCGGCCCAGCCATCGCAGCGGCTGAGTTCACGGGCGTAGAAATACCGCGCCGCCTGTCGTTTGCCGCGCAGGAAATCGCTGTCGCCGTCGCGTGCCGCGACCCGGTCGGCCGCCGCCACGATCCGCAACCACATCCAGCCCATCACCACATGGCCGAAGAGGTCGAGATAAAGCGTGGCATTGGCCAGCCCGCGGTCCGTGTCGGTGCCGATGGCTCCGGCCAGCGAGAGGGTCACTTGCTCCAGCCGCTCGAGGCTGTTGGATAGCGGTGCGGAAAACTCAGATGCCGCCGCCGAAATATCGGTACGAATGGTCGCCGTCAGCGCGTGGAAACCGGCCCCGTGGCCCATCAGTACCTTGCGCCCCAGCAGGTCGAGGCCCTGTATACCATGTGTGCCTTCGTGGATCGGATTCAACCGGTTGTCGCGGTAAAGGCGCTCCACCGGGTAATCGCGGGTATAGCCGGCCCCGCCCAGCACCTGAATCGCGTGTTTGTTGGCCTCCAGGCAGAATTCGGACGGCCATGATTTCGCAACCGGCGTGAGCATGTCCAGCTGCAATGCCGCATCGGCATTGCCCGCGCGATGCAGATCCACCAGCATCGCGCAATAGAGGGCGAGCGCGAGCGCCGGTTCAACCGCTGCCTTTTGCGCCAGCAACAGCCGGCGTATGTCGGCATGTTCGATGATCGGTATCTGCGGAGCGGTGGCGTCCTTGCCGCCCGGCGCCCGACCCTGCGGGCGTTCGCGCGCATAGTCGAGCGATGCCTGATACCCCGCCTGCCCCAGCGCCGTGGCGCCCATGCCGACACCGATCCGGGCCTCGTTCATCATCTGGAACATATAGGCGAGGCCCTTGTGTTCCTCGCCCAGAAGTTCGCCCACGCAATCGCCGCTGTCGCCGAAGTTCAGCGCGCAATTCGTGGTCGCGCGATAGCCCATCTTGTGGTTCAGCCCCGCCAGCGTTACGTCGTTGCCGGATCCGTCCAGCCGTGTCCGGGGTACGATGAACAGGGAAATGCCCTTCACCCCCGGTGGCCCGCCGGGGATCTTGGCCAGCACCATATGCACGATGTTGTCGGTGATGTCCTGATCCCCGCCCGAGATCCACATCTTGCGCCCGGTGATGCGATACCGCCCGTTACCCAGCGGCTCCGCCCGCGTGGTGATGTCCGACAGGGACGATCCGGCCTGCGGTTCGCTCAGGCACATGGTGCCAAAGAACCGGCCCGCCGCCATCGGTTCGAGGTAGTCCCGTTTCTGCTGGTCGCTGCCATAGCTTTCGATCAGCCGCGCCGCGCCCACGGTCAGCATCGCATAACCGCCGAGCCCGACATTTGCCGCCGAAAAGACAAAGGCCGCCGCCTGATGCACCGTTTCCGGCAGGCCCATGCCGCCGTGATCGGGTTTCAGCCCGGCCGCGATGAACCCGGCGTCGACATGTGCGCGCACCGCGGTCCTGGTCTCCTGCGGCAGCACGGCGTGCCCGTCGACGAATTGCGGTTCGTTTTCATCCAGAAACCGGGCCGGGGGCAGGAAATGATCGGTGGCGATCTGGTCTGCGGTATCCAGAATACTTGTCACCGCCTCTCGGTCGAGGTCGGAGCCCTCAAGCACCCGGTCCAGCCCGGCCACGTCCCATAACTGAAACTCAAGATCCTGCCGATCATAAAACCGCATCGTCACCTCCCCGGTCTGTCACGGCCAGCATAGGCCCGGGAGGCGCCATGACGCCAGCGCCGTGGGTCGTGACGCGGCGGCATGGCTGCGCAGTTGAGTTTGCGGGTCAAAGCGCCTATCTCGGGGCAGTCCATTGCAAGGAAGGCAGCAAGTGGCCAATCACCTTTATCAGCGCGATCTGCCCGACGGGCTGGATCTGGGCCCGGTCGTGGCCATCGATTGCGAAACCATGGGGCTGAACCCGCATCGGGACCGGCTGTGTGTGGTGCAGATGTCGGGCGGTGACGGCAATTCCCATATCGTGCAGGTGCACAAGGGGCAGACCGACGCCCCCAACCTGTCCGCCATGCTGGAAAATCCGAATGTTCTGAAGCTGTTCCATTTCGGGCGCTTCGACATCGCCGCGATGTATCATGCGTTCGGTGCGCTGGCCGCACCGGTCTATTGCACCAAGATCGCCAGCCGCCTGATCCGTACCTATACCGACCGGCATGGGCTGAAGAACCTGTGCCAGGAACTGCTGGGGGTCGATATTTCCAAGCAGCAGCAGATGAGCGACTGGGGCGCGTCCGAGTTGACAGAGGCGCAGCTCGAATATGCCGCCTCGGACGTGCTGTACCTGCACCAGCTGCGCGAAAAGCTCGATGAACGGCTGGCGCGCGAGGGGCGCGCCGATCTGGCCGCGTCCTGTTTCGACTTTCTTCCGACCCGCGCCCGTCTGGATCTTGCCGGCTGGCCCGAAATCGACATCTTTGCCCATTCATGACCCATAGCTTTCAGGATATCGCCCGCCGTGTCATCCGCACCGAGATCGGGGCGCTGGAGCAACTGGAACAGGGGCTGAACGGCGAATTTGATCGCGCGGTCGAGCTGCTGCTGAATGCCACCGGCCGGGTGATCGTGTCGGGCATGGGCAAATCGGGCCATATCGCGCGCAAGATAGCGGCCACCTTTGCCAGCACCGGCACGCCTGCGCATTTCGTGCATCCGGCCGAGGCCAGCCACGGCGATCTGGGGATGATGGCGCAGGGCGACGTGGCGCTGGTATTGTCAAACTCCGGCGAAACGCCGGAGCTGGCTGATCTGGTGGCCTATACGCGGCGGTTTTCGATCCCCCTGATCGGGGTGGCGAGCCGCCCCGGCTCTACCTTGCTGAAACGGTCCGACGTGGCGCTGGTGCTGCCCCAGGCGGACGAGGCCTGCGGCACCGGCATCGTGCCGACCTCATCGACGACGATGACACTGGCGCTGGGCGATGCGCTGGCGATTGCGCTGATGGAACACCGCCGGTTCACGCCCGAGAATTTCCGCGAGTTCCATCCGGGCGGCAAGCTGGGCGCGCAGCTAAGCAAGGTGCGCGACCTGATGCATCGGGATTTGCCCCAAGTGCAAACCGGCACGCCGATGAGCGAGGCGTTGCTGATTATGAGCCAGAAAGGTTTTGGCGTCGTCGGGGTGACCGATATGGATGGCGTCCTGCTCGGTATTGTCACCGACGGCGACCTGCGACGGCATATGGACAATCTTCTTGCGCTGACCGTCGATGAGGTGATGACGCGAAATCCGCGTACCATCGCGCCTGATGCGATGGCCGAAGAGGCAGTGGCGCTCATGACCCTGCCAACGCCCCAGATCACATGTCTTTTCGTGGTTGATCCCGATGGCGGAGGCAAGGCCGAAGGCATCCTGCATATCCATGACTGCCTGCGGGCCGGGCTGGGTTAAGGTGTTCTCATGGA
>CAYGNB010000049.1:3617-13020 GCA_964351135.1 uncultured Rhodobacterales bacterium
TCCTGCATATCCATGACTGCCTGCGGGCCGGGCTGGGTTAAGGTGTTCTCATGGATCGCCGGTCCCGCCTCGTCGCCATATTCAAGGTGCTGCTGCCGCTAACGGCACTGGCAATTCTGGCCACGCTGTTCCTGTTGTCGAGCAGCGACGATCCGGTGGCGACGATCCCGTTTTCCGAACAGGAAGTCAGCGAACGGTTGCGGACGCAGCAAGTCACCGCGCCGTATTTTTCCGGCACCACCGCCAAGGGCGAAGAAATCCTGCTGACCGCCGGTGCGGCGACGCCGGGTGCGCCGGGTGAGCCGGCCAGGGCGACCGATCTGGACGCGCGGCTGACGCTGTCCGGCGGCGGGCAGATCACGCTGCGCTCGGACGAGGGCGCGCTGGATATGACCGACGACGTGGCGACGTTCATCGGCGACGTGTGGATTGCCACGACAACCGGCCTGACACTGCGCACTGAACTGCTGAACGCCGCGCTGGACAGTATCGAAGGCAACGCGCCGGGAACGGTGACCGGATCGGGGCCCATGGGAGACTTCACCGCAGGTCAGATGGATATCACATCGGAAAGCGACGATGGCCCGGTTCATATTGTTTTCAAGAACGGTGTGAAGCTGATATACGATCCTCAAAAAGCGGATAAGTGACCCCGTGCAACGTCTTATTGCCCTGTTCCTTTGTCTGCCGCTGATCGCCGGCGGGTCGTTGGCGTATGCTCAGGGCACCAATGTGGCCTTTGGCGCGATCAAGGCCGACCCGTCGCTGCCGGTCGAGGTGACGGCAGACAATCTCTATGCGAACCAGGCTGACGGATCGGCCGAATTCGTGGGCAACGTGCTTGTCGGTCAGGGCGACATGCGGCTGTCGGCACCACGGGTGCTGGTGATCTACAATCAACAGGCCAGCGCGATCGAGCGGCTGGAGGCGACCGGCGGTGTCGTTCTGGTCAGCGGCGCGGACGCGGCCGAAGCGCAGCGCGCGGATTACACCATCGACACCGGCGTCATCGTGATGAGCGGTGACGTGCTGCTGACGCAGGGGCCGAATGCGCTGACGTCGGACAAGATGACCGTCAACCTGACCACGGGCACCGCGCAGATGGCGGGCCGGGTCAAGACCATCCTGCATCCGGACAGCGATTGATGGCGGGTCCGAAACTCACTGTGACGGACGGCGATTCGGGGCTGCGAATCGAACGGTTGCGCAAATCCTACCGCAAAAAGGTGGTGATCCGCGACGTGAGCATGGATCTGAATCGCTCCGAGGTGGTGGCGCTGCTGGGGCCGAACGGGTCGGGCAAGACCACGACGTTCTATTCGGTCGCGGGTCTGGTGTTTCCCGAAGCCGGTCGGGTGACGATCGACGGGCGCGATGTGACCGCGCTGCCGATGTATCGCCGTGCGCGGTTGGGCATCGGGTATCTGCCGCAGGAGATGTCGATCTTTCGCGGTCTCAGCGTCGAGGACAACATCTCGGCGGTGCTCGATATCGCGGTAAAGCACCCGCATCAGCGGCGCGAGCGGCTCGAGGAATTGCTGTCGGATTTCTCGATCGAACATTTGCGCCGGGCGCCGGCGCTGGCGCTCTCTGGTGGCGAAAGACGCCGGGTCGAGATCGCTCGCTGTCTGGCTGCGGAACCGAAATACCTGCTCCTGGACGAACCCTTTGCCGGTGTTGATCCGATCTCGGTTGCCGATATCCGCCACCTTGTCGCCGATCTCAAGAAACGGGGAATCGGGGTGCTGATCACCGACCACAACGTGCGCGAGACGCTGGAAATCGTGGATCGGGCCTACATTCTGCATGACGGTCAGATGCTGATGTCGGGCACGCCGGCGGAAGTCGTTGAAAACGAAAACGTTCGGCGGGTTTACCTGGGCGACAGCTTTCGTATTTCCTGAGTTTTGCGGCCCGATTGCCGTCGTCGCCCGATCAGATTTTTGCGAAATTTGTCGCTCCCCGCGTTGACTTCGGGCGGGGGACTCCCCTCATATAGTTGTATGGCAAACGCTCGAACGGGTGCATCAATGGCCTTTCACGAAAGGTGTCGAATTTTATCAACCCGGCGTTGCCAAATCCTTTTCCCGTGACCGAATGGTAGGACCGTCATCATGGCGGGCGGTTTGCGGGCAATAACAACGAAGGAGCTCTCATGCGTTACCAAATCAGCGGAAAACAGATCGATGTTGGCGCGGCCCTGCAGACCCATGTGCAGACCGAACTGAACGAAGTTGTGAGCAAATATGCCCAGCGACCGACCGATGCCCAGGTCGTGTTTTCCAAATCGGCGCATGAATATGTCTGCGAAGCGACCGTGCATCTTTCCACCGGCCTGACCGCCACCGCCAAGGCCCACGCAACCGAGATTTACGCTTCGTTCGATCAGTGCTGTGACAAGATGGAGAAGCAGCTGCGCCGGTACAAGCGCAGGTTGAAGGACCATCATCAGGATCGCTCCGAGCCGGTTGAACTCCTCGGAGCATCCTCCTATATCCTCGCCTCGGAAGAACATGAGACGGACGCCGAACCCGAATCGCTGCAGCCCATCATCGTTGCCGAAATGGAAACCAAGATCCCTTCGTTGTCGGTGGGAGAGGCAGTGATGCAAATGGAATTGGCAGGTGCCCCGGTTCTGGTGTTCCGAAATGAGGGTAAGGACGGGTTGAACGTCGTATATCGCCGCGATGACGGTAATATTGGCTGGATCGACCCGTAAGATCAGGAAAGAGCCGGAGCGCGCGAGAGAGAACGCGCCGGCGCGGAGCAGAACAGCATGGAGCTTTCGGACATCCTCAAGCCCGAGGCGGTCAAGGCCGTCTCGTCGGTGTCGAGCAAGAAACGCCTGTTTCAGGAAATCGCAGAGCTTGCGCGCGGGGTCTATGATCTCGACGGCACACAAGCCATCGATGCGATGATGGAGCGGGAAAGCCTCGGACCGACCGGGGTTGGCAATGGCGTTGCGCTGCCTCATGCGCGGCTGACCGATCTCGAAGGGGTGGCGGGTGTATTCCTGTTGCTGGACCGGCCGGTGGAGTTCGGCGCGGTGGACCGGCAGCCGGTCGATATCGCCTTTGCGCTGTTCGCGCCGCAGGATGCGGGGGTCGATCACCTCAAGGCGCTGGCGCTGGTGTCGCGAACCCTGCGGGACGGATCTCTGCGCACCAAGCTGCGGGCCAACCCGGATCCGTCCAAGCTCTACACTATCCTGACCGAGGCGCATCCCGTCCAGGCCGCCTGATCCGGGTCAGCCGGTCCGCCAGGGTCCGAAGCCAAAGGTCAGATAGTCGCGCTGATAGATATCGGTGGCGAGCCGTTCCAGATCCGCGTCGTAGATGTCGGCCAGTTCATGGGGTTCATCCGCAGTTGCGGCCGGACAGGGTGGCGGTGCGGAATGTCCCAGCCGGGCCGCGAGCGCGGGCAGATCGTCGGCCAGATCGGTTTCGCGCAGCACCAGATCGGGCGGAACGACCTGGGCGAAACCCTCGATTGCGACGGCCTGCGTTCCCCATTCGGCGTCCATCCTGATCGGGGTTTGCCCGGCAAGATTTGCCTTCACGAACCGCAGGAATGCCGCGAATGCCGCCCGGTGTTCGTCCCGGCCATAACCGGGGGCCGGCATCTTGCCCGGAATCGGCAGGCGGAACTGGCGGCGCAGCGTATTGCGGATCTGCCTGTAGCCGCCCGGCCCGTCATTGAGGATCCGTGTGCAGAACACCGAATGGGCACGGGCCAGCGGGTGACGCAGCACCGTAAAACTGCGGTGGTTCGCATGTTCGCGCTGCCATTGCTTGAGCCGTTTGCGGTTCATGCCGGTTTCGGGATCGGCGCCCGCGCGGTCCAGAGATGCGATCCAGTTTGTCACCTGCCCGACCGGCCCCCCCCGCAGCGGCAGGTACATCAGCGGAATGGCGGAGCTGACCACATAGCCGGGAACCGCAGCACCCCGCCGCGGTTCGAAATTCGGGGTGCGGGTCAGGTCGAACCGATCCACCTGCGCCAGACCTGCGGCAAGCGCTTCGGGGTTGCCGATCTTCTCGATGACGGGGGCGGGGTTCTGCGGTTTCAGGCTGCCGTCCAGCCGCTCCAGCCGCGACGGAACCCCCAGCCAGGCTGCCAATCCGTTGATTACATCCAGATCGCGCAGGTCGTCATAGCCGATGTAGAATGGCGTCTGACCGCTGCACTGAAGCCTGTTCAGCAGCTTCAGTTGAAATGCCTGATGCGCCGCGAGATGAGCGACAAACTCATCGGCAACGAAATCCGGTCGCGCATCCTTGCGGCGTTTGATGTTGGTGAGTTTCCACTGGCCGGTTTCCCGTGCGATCTTTAGCGATACATAGCTGTCCAGCGGGTTGCGGGTCAGGATGATCTTGGCACAGCGTGGATCGTCCAGAACCATGTCCAGCACCCGCGGATCATGATCGCTGAAAAACCTGAACCCGCCCAGAGCCCCCGTCTGGTGCCGGATCGCATCCAACAGCCGGGACGGATCTTTGTCGCGCGCACCCTGCCCGATGCCGAGGACGTCGTCGCGGTTCGGATAGCCGACGAAGTGCGGATTGAAGGCCTCGCCGTGGCAGGCGATGCCGTCCAGAGCGTTCAGGTTGGCTTCGAGGAAATTCGAACCGGTGCGCATGTCGGCTAACACCACGAACAGATCGAAACGGTCGGTCATGGGGTCGTCCTAGTGGATCGCATAGGGTTGGTGGGGCTCGTCCGAGTGTGTTTGCATCGCGCCGTTCAGAGGAAAATCGCCAATCAGATAAGGTTGCATACCCTGATTGCGCAGATTCTGAACGAACTGTCCAAAGCTCGTCATGTCAACCATCCGCGGCACCTCGGCCAGCGCCCGCCCTGCCCCGGGAGCGATCAGGTCGAGTTGCGGCCGCAGGAATTCCATCGGGGCAGCGATGAAATCGGTCAGGGATAGGAGCTGCACATCCGCCTTTGTATTCCAGACCCGCAGGAGGTCGAGCTGGTCGCGTTCGATCTGTTGCAGCCGGGCCGCGCTGCGGCGAAGATCGCCGAAGCTTCCGTTGGACAGGAACAGGGGTATCGCCCAGGCCCCCGATACGATCACGAAACGCGCATTGGCGTCGCGGGCGATGTCCCTTAGGATGGCCTGCCGGTCCTCGGGACCGAACTGAAAACACTGGTAGTTTCCGCGCGTATTCCAGATCAGGTTGGACAGAAACCCGGCGGGATCGTAATCGCGAGCGGCGGCATTGTCGCTCAGCGCGCCGTCGATGCCGGGTTCGCCGCCGGCAAAATGCGCGCGATCCGGTGCGAACAGGCGGCCATGAACCTGTGCGCCGGTCTGCTTTGCGAGCCAGGGTCTGAAATCGGTAAACAGCGCGTCAAAGCCCTGAAACACGGTGTACGGCCCGTTGGTGCGCGCGCCGTCCCAATGCGGGCTGGGCATCCGGCTTTGCATCTTCAGGCCTGGCCGCCCCTTGGTGCGGCGCGTCACGGCGGCGGCAAACACCTTGTCGATCCTGCCGGGGTTCGGTTCAGCCATGGTGCAGCGGCTGTCATCGTCAGTCAGAAACGCGCGGTACAGCTCTTCGGCCCTGGGCCAGATCTTGCGGGCAACGAAACAGTCGGATTGCCGCAGCAATTGCAGGTGGTCATCGTAGAATACGTGCGGTTTACCCTGAAAATCGAACTTGGACAGGGTCAGCGACCGGCTTTCGATATTCGACGAATACAGCCGTACCATCGACTGAAAATAGCTTTCGTCGGGGATCCAGACCTTGGAGAAGTAGCGGTCGTATGCCGGGCGTTCGGGATCCTGCAGGATGGCTGACAGGGTTTGCCGGGTCAGGCACCACCACTGGCTGCCGAGATGCGGGACCAGCTTGGGCGGCAACCGGCGTTTCAGCCCCAGTTTGCGCTGCAGCGCCACATAGCGATCGAACAGGCGCCGGTTGCGTTTCCACGAAAACGGAAAACGCAGGGTGAAACGTTCCCGGTCCAGCCCGCCCACCGTCCATGGCACGTCTGCCGCCGTAACGCTTTCGATGAAATCCGTACGGGGCCGGGCATCGAGGTAACCGGCCAGATCACGCACCGGCCGCAGCGGCAGGCAGGTGCCAGAGGCGAGGTAGATATGCCGAACCTGCGGAAACTCGTTCAGCATCAGCTCGGAGGCGGCCTGCGTTGCCTGCACGATGCCCCATGTGCCCCATTCGCAGCGGTGCCGTTCGGAAAACCGGATCAGGGGATTACCCGTCAGGGCGTTGTGGAAACTGGTAAAGACAGGCCGCGATACGCTGCTGTCCACATGCAGCACCACAGGGCAACCGGCGGCGGTCCAGTGCCGCGCGACCTGTTTGGTCCGGTGCAGGGAATCATGCACCAGCATGACGATGCCCAGTGTCATGCCCAGTTCCCCCGGGACATCAGGCCCACGGTTTCAAGCTGGCGCCAGTTCTGATAGCGCTCGGACCACTTGCACCACAATTCGGCGCCGTCCTGAGCGTCGCGGGCATAGGCGGTGTATTCGCGCGACGCGGCATAATGTTCGCCGCGGGCCAGTTCCTCGGTCGCCTTCCGCACAAAGGAATCGGTGAATTTGGCGTGCAGCAACAGGCCCGAGGTCTTTTCCCCGCCCCATTCGTCGTAAACGAGGTTCAGCCCGCGCGGCAGCAGCATGTGGGTAGAGCTCACATAGACGAACTGGCGGTCCCACCGCACCAGCGGAATCTTGTTGAGCGCGGGCGCCCGGGCCGGATCATCGGCAAAAAACACGCGGCTGCGTGGCCCGCCCTGAATCCAGAGATTTCCGAACAGCGGATTTTTTTTCAGCGTGTAGTTTCCGCTGTCGAACCAGCAGTTGGTTTCGAACGGGTCGTCGCCTTCGGCATAGGCCTGGGCACCCAGCGGACCCTTGGGATACATGTCCAGCAGCATCGCCGGGAAGGATTTGACCGAACTGGCGTCCATCCAGTCGGTCAGCGCCCGTAGCGGGCGGGTGTCGCAAAAGGGAAAGACGAGAAATTCGTCGGGGTCCACCGTCAGGCACCAGTGCCGGTGTCCGTAGCGTATCAGCAGCCAGTTCATCCAGTCGATGCCAAAGCGCGCGCGCTTGTAACTGGCGTTGCTGCGCCAGACCGACACGTCTGGCTGTGCCGAAAGGTAATCGCCGGATCCGTCGGTGCTGCCGTTATCCACGATCAGGAAGTGATCGATACCGATGCCGCGATAGTATTTCAGGAAATAGGGAAGCCGGTGTTTTTCGTCGCGCAACGTACAGAACAACAGAACGTCGCCGCTGTGAATTTGCGCGGTGCGGTTGGTCATGGCCGACAGTTCGCGACGCTTGCGGATGGCGCGCAGCCGCAGCCTTTTGCGCTTCAGTCGCAGCCGATATGTCCGCCACAAGCCCACGCGCGCCCCTTTGCCAGCTTGAAGTCCATTTCCCGCCTATTAGGCAAACCTTAACACGGCGTCAAAATGCCCGGCCCAGGTGGGTGGCCGGAACGGCGTGTCCGGTCGGGTCGGAACATCGACGTCAGACGCCTGCCTGATCGTCGTTTCCCATTGATTGCATGCCCTTGGCGGCAGGTAAACGGGAATGTCATGCAGGATTTCCCGGCATGCCGGAAGATCCGAGCAGATCACAGGGGCGCCCAAGGCGGCCGCTTCGATGGGTGGCAAACCAAACCCTTCGGCCTGGCTGGGAAACAACAGCCCCCGTGATTTCTGCAGCAGCGCGGCCGTCGCGCCATCGGGCAGGTCCGGCCATTCCTGTATCGGCCCACTTGGCGAGAGCCGGTCGAGCCTGCGGAACACCGTGTCATTCATCCAGCCACGCGCACCGCAAATCAACAGGCCGGGCACACCGCCGGTCGGAGGCGCGGCAGCCAGCCGTTCCCAGACATCCAGCAGAAGATCATGCCCTTTTCGTGGCTCGATCGTTCCGAGCGCGACGAAAAACGGATTATCCGGCAGGTCGTGAGGCAGCTGGCGCGGGTCGGGATCTGGTACAGGCACACCCAGATGCGCCGTGATAATCCGGTGGGTATGGGACGATGCGGGCAGATGGGTCTGAACCGTGGCGCGCGTTGCCTGTGAATTGCAGATCACCAGATCGGCATGGCGCGCCACCCGGCGCAGCATGGCGCGCATCCTGCCCGGTGCCTCGGGGCGCGCGAATTGCGGAAAATCCAGCGGGATGGTGTCGTGGATCAGGACCGCGATCTTGCCCCGGGCGCCGTGGCGGACCGCATGGATCACGCGATCCGTCAGGTTGGAATGCCCGGTGTTGAAATAGGATGTGCCGGACGGCAGATGCCGCGACAGCATGGCGGTCAGACGGTTGGGCAGGCATCGCGCCAGCGCATGGCGTCGCAGGTCGCTTTCGGCCCGGCGTACTGTTTCCTCCCGGTCGCGGCCGAGTCGCGACAGCCGGTCGGTATCTCCCCACGGAATTGTGCCGTCGATCCGTTGTGCGATGGCTGCGGCACCAGAGGCGTCCAGCAGAACATATCCCAACGGTGTGCGCGCCAGTGCAAAGAAATCGGCGCCGCGTTCGGGCAGATGCGTCAGATAGGCCAGTTCGACCCGATCCACCCCCGTGGGCCGGCGACCGGCCCGGCGGATCAGGCGGGTGATATCCAGCAGCCGCGCGGGCGGTGTGCTATTGGTCGTAGTGCCCAGTTTGATGCCACCTCCAGGCGTCCGCGATCATGGTGTCGAGGGTGGACCGGGCCGGCTGCCAGCCGAGGTCTTCGCTGGCACGATGCGACCCGGAAACCAGCTTGGTGCAATCCCCCGCGCGGCGGGTGCCGATGCGGAACGGTACCTCGCGGTTGGTGACGGTGCGCGCGCGGTCGATCACCTCGCGAACGGAAAACCCGGTCCCCGTGCCCAGATTGAAGACGCGGCTGCCGTTGCCGTCGAGCAACCACCGCAACCCCAGCAGATGGGCATCGATCAGGTCGCAGACATGTACATAGTCGCGGATGCAGGTGCCGTCCGGCGTGTCGTAGTCGTCACCGTGGATCGTCAGCCCGTCGCGCCGACCATCGATGGCGTCCAGCATCACCGGGATCAGATGGGTTTCCGGACGGTGATGTTCTCCGACCTCACCATCGGGGTCGGCACCGGCGACGTTGAAATACCGGAAGATCACACTGCGCAGACCGGCCGCGGCCTCGAAATCGCGCAGCATGTCCTCGATCGCACGTTTCGACGCACCATAGGCGTTCAGCGGTTGTTGGGGCGTCTGTTCGTTCAGCACCACATTGTCATGTTCGCCATAGGTCGCGCAGGTCGAGGAAAACACGAAATCGAGACACCCGGCAGCCACTGCCGCCTCGATCAGCGTGAGCGATCCGGCCACGTTGTTGCGCCAGTAGAGGCCCGGTTCCGACATCGCCTCGCCAACCTGGCTGAG
>CAYGNB010000050.1:0-12960 GCA_964351135.1 uncultured Rhodobacterales bacterium
GTGACGAAACGGATGCCAGCGTTCACAAAGAACGAAATCCGCCCCACCAGCGCCGGGAAATCCGCCGGATCGACGCGCGGACGTAGTTCATCGAGAACCGCCTGCGCGGTCGCGAGGGCAAAGGCCAGTTCCTGTTCCGGTGTCGCGCCGGCCTCTTGCAAGTGATAGGAACACACGTTCATCGGGTTCCATTTCGGCACGTTGACATAGCAGTATTCCGCGACGTCCGCGATCATCTTCAGGCTCGGTTTCGGCGGGCAGACATAGGTGCCGCGCGACAGGTATTCCTTGATCAGGTCGTTCTGAACCGTACCCTGCAGTTTCGAGACATCCGCCCCCTGTTCCTCGGCCACCGCGATATAGAGCGCCAGCAGCCAGGGCGCCGTGGCGTTGATGGTCATCGAGGTGTTCATCCGCTCCAGCGGAATCTGGTCGAACAGCATCCGCATGTCACCGAGATGGCAGATCGGCACCCCCACCTTGCCGACCTCACCACGGGCGAGAACGTGGTCGCTGTCGTAACCCGTCTGGGTCGGCAGGTCGAAGGCGACCGACAGCCCGGTCTGGCCCTTTTCCAGGTTACCTCGATAGAGCGCGTTCGATGCCTTGGCCGTGGAATGACCGGCATAGGTGCGGATCAGCCAGGGACGATCGGCCTGGCGCGCATCGTTTCCGTTCGGGCTGTTTTTCTGCATCTGCGTCATCTCGGGCCTCGCGATTCGCCTTGCGCAACATAATTTCAACAGGCTCGTCTAAATCGCAATTTTCCGTGGCTGTCAATTCTCTGCGTTGCGGCATTGGGGCATCGGCGCGATTGTGATGGCCCATCTTTGGTGGCAGGGTACGCCCATGACCCGAACCGTGGAATTGCCGCTCTGGCTGCTGGTCCTGATCCTGCTGTTCGCGGCGGTTACCTTTGCGTCGCATTTCCTGTTTCCCTCCGTGCGATGGTTTTTCCGCCGCCGGCTGGAACGCGCCGTCGCGCGTCTGAACGAACGGCTGGAACGCCCGATCCAACCGTTCAAGCTGGCACGACGCTATGACACCATCCAGCGGCTGATCTATGATCCGCAGGTGATGAAGGCCATCACCGACCATGCCCGCGACGAAGGCGTGCCGGAAAACGTCGCCTTTGAATCCGCGCGCCGCTACGCCCGCGAGATCGTACCGTCCTTTTCCGCGTCGCTGTATTTCGGGTTCGCGATTCGGCTGGCGCGTTTTCTTGGCAATTCGCTGTACCGCGTCCGGTTGGGTCATCTGGACGAGAACGCGCTGCGCGCCATCGACCCCGATGCCACCGTGGTGTTCGTGATGAATCACCGCAGCAACATGGATTACGTGCTGGTGACCTACCTGGCCGCGGACCGGTCGGCACTGTCCTACGCGGTGGGCGAATGGGCGCAGGTCTGGCCGCTCAGCCGGCTGATCCGGTCGATGGGCGCCTATTTCATTCGCCGCAAGTCGCGCAACGAACTCTATCGCAAGGTGCTGGCCGCCTATGTGCGGCTGGCCACCGAGGGCGGCGTGACCCAGGCCATGTTCCCCGAGGGCGGACTGAGCCTGACCGGCGAGCTGATGCCCCTGAAGCTGGGGCTGCTGAAATACATCCTCGACGATTTCGACCCCGAGGGGCGTGACGTCGTGTTCGTTCCGGTGGCGCTCAACTACGACCGGGTACTCGAGGACGAGATCCTGACCCGCGCCGCGCGCGAGGGCAACCGCCGGTTCCGCGCCGGGATCGGCATCGTCGCAAGCAGCGCGCTGTCGCTGCTGTGGCTCTGGGTGAGGCGCCGGTATCATCGGCATGGCTATGCCGGTGTGAACTTCGGCACACCGCTGTCCCTGCGCGCCTTTTCCCGCGAGCATTCAGGCGATCTGACCGTGCCAATGGCCCGCGAGTTGCACGAGCGCCTGTCCGGTATCATCCCCATCACGCCGGTGCCGGCGCTGGCGTGGTTGCTGCAAACAAAAGGTGCCATGCCCCGCGATACCATCAGGACAGAGATGCATGCGCTGCTGACCGGGATCAGTTCGACCGACATTCCCCTGCCGCCGTTCCGGATTGACACCGCGATCGAACTGGGCCTGAAACGGATGGAAGAACGCGGACTGGTGATCGAGCACGAAGGCAGGCTGGAGCCAGCCGCGGACAAGGCCCATCTGCTGGAGTTCTATGCCAACTCCATCCGGCATCTGATGCCATCTCCTGCCGGGCCGGACGTGGAGTCGCGACAAATTTCTGCACAAGCAAAGGAAGTTTCTGCAACCGCAGGGTCATAAAGTTTCAAAATCTGCATTCTCTCTATTGCATTGTTGCGCATCTGTTTCTATTCCGAAGCCAAGACCGCGATTCTGCATCGCGGCAAGACCTAAAGAAAGGAGGCCATCATGGCTCTGGACACCGAGGGTGGCATCGCCCCTTACGAGGCGCCCGAGAAAGACCTCTATGAGATGGGCGAACTGCCCCCGCTGGGCTATGTGCCGAAACAGATGTACGCGTGGGCGATCCGCCGCGAACGTCACGGCGAACCGGACACTGCGATGCTGCAGGAGGTCGTGGATGTCCCGAAGCTGGACAGCCACGACGTGCTGGTTCTGGTGATGGCCGCCGGCGTGAACTACAACGGCGTCTGGGCGGCGCTCGGCACGCCGATCAGCCCGTTTGACGGTCATGGCCAGCCCTATCACATCGCCGGGTCCGACGCGGCCGGCATCGTCTGGGCGGTCGGCGACAAGGTCAAGCGCTGGAAGGTCGGCGACGAGGTTGTCGTTCACTGCAACCAGGACGATGGCGACGACGAGGAATGCAACGGCGGCGACCCGATGTATTCACCCAGCCAGCGCATCTGGGGGTATGAGACGCCCGACGGATCGTTTTCGCAGTTCACCCGCGTGCAGGCCCAGCAGCTGATGCCGCGTCCCAAGCACCTGACCTGGGAAGAAAGCGCCTGCTACACGCTGACGCTGGCCACGGCCTATCGGATGCTGTTCGGCCACGAGCCGCACGACCTGAAGCCCGGCCAGAACGTGCTGGTCTGGGGTGCTTCGGGCGGGCTGGGGTCCTATGCGATCCAGCTGATCAACACTGCCGGCGCGAATGCGATCGGCGTGATCTCGGACGAAAGCAAGCGTGAATTCGTGATGGGGCTCGGCGCCAAAGGCGTCATCAACCGCCGCGATTTCAGTTGCTGGGGGCAGTTGCCAAAGGTGAACACGCCGGAATATGCGGAGTGGTTCAAGGAAGCCCGCAAGTTCGGCAAGGCGATCTGGGACATCACCGGCAAGGGCGTCAATGTCGACATGGTGTTCGAACATCCGGGCGAAGCGACCTTCCCGGTTTCGACCTTTGTCGTGAAGAAGGGCGGCATGGTGGTGATCTGCGCAGGCACCACCGGCTATAACCTGACCCTCGACGTCCGTTACATGTGGATGCACCAGAAGCGGCTTCAGGGCAGCCACTTTGCCCATCTCAAGCAGGCAAGCGCCGCGAACAAGCTGATGCTCGAACGCCGGCTCGACCCCTGCATGTCCGAGGTGTTTTCCTGGGCAGACCTGCCGCAGGCGCACATGAAGATGCTGCGGAACGAACACAAGCCCGGCAACATGGCTGTGCTCGTGCAATCGCCCCGCACCGGTCTGCGGACCATCGAAGAGGTGCTCGACGCCGGTCGTTAACGCCCGCGTCAGATTTTACGCCCATCCTGACCCCGGCGAATCGCATGTGCGATACGCCGGGGTCAGTGCTTTTCGGGCCCGTCTTTTGGTATCAGGGGCTTGGAATCGCATCCCTCGCTATAATTGGGGAGTGGAAAGCGGCGAATTTCCTAACAAATCGGCTCGTGCTATAGTTGTGTTAATCTTTCGTTAACCACTGAGAGGAGACTCTGGCGATGAACAACGATTGGATACTGGACGTTCTCGCGGATCTCAAAGCCTTTGCTTCGGCAAACGGTCTCGGGACGCTCGCCGAGCAGCTGGATGACACCACGCTGATCGCCGCCGCAGAAATCACGTCCCAAAGGGAAGAGGCACAGTCGCGGGTCAATGCCGGCGGATATCAGCTTGGATCAGATACTGGAGGCGTTGGACGCCACCAGCGCGCTTGAGGAACTTCAGGATGTCATCGAGGCCCTGCGTGGTGCGTTCGGTGTGGACCACATGGTCTATCACTGGGTGGACAGCGTCGGTGAACAATACGGGTGCGGAACGTATTCTGACGAATGGGTCGAACGCTACACCGCACAAAACTATCTGCGTATCGACCCGGTCATCCTGGGCTGCTTTCAACGGTTCCACCCGGTGGACTGGAAGAGGCTCGACTGGTCGGGAAAAGCGGCCAAGACCTTTCTGGCGGACGCGCTGGAACACGGGGTCGGGAACCAGGGGTTCTCGATCCCGATCCGGGGGCCCAATGGCCAGTTCGCGCTGTTTTCATGCAGCCACAATTGCGACGATCAGACTTGGGCTCAATTCACCGCAACGCGCAGCCGCGATCTGATCCTGATCGCCCATTACTTCAACCGAAAGGCGCTCGAATTCGAACCCAGCCGGCAGCCGGAACAGTCCCGCGCTCTGTCTCCGCGCGAAGTGGACACGATGACGTTGCTGGCGATGGGATACAGCCGCGCACAGGTGGCCGACACGCTGTCGATTTCGGAACACACGCTGCGCGTTTACATTGAAAGCGCCCGGTTCAAGCTGGGGGCGCTGAACACCACCCACGCCGTTGCCCGCGCCATGAGCCGCGGCCTGATCGTGGTGTAACGCCAAGCCCGGTTAACCGGCTGGCAACCCCTTCGTGCGCCTCGCTGACGCGGTGTTAACCACTATCTGTCTAGGGTTTTGCAGCTACGGATCGAAGGGGATCATGAAATGCTGCGCTACATTTACGGCCGCGACCTGCACAAGTTTCCGAAACTCGCCCGCACCATGTTCGAAGACCGGGCCGACCAGTTCCGCACCCGGCTCGGGTGGGATGTCGCCGTCGACGAACAAGGACAGGAGCGGGACCGGTATGACCGGCTCGACCCGCTTTATGTGATCTGGGAAAACGCCGATGGCAGCCATGGCGGATCCATGCGGTTTCTGCCCACCACCGGTCCGGTGATGGTGAACGATGTGTTTGGCCACCTGACCGGCGGCAACCCGGTCTCCAGTCCGATGATCTGGGAATGCACCCGGTTCTGCCTGTCGCGCGATGCCGGACCGAACGTCGCCGCCGCGCTGATGCTGGCCGGGGGCGAAATCATGGAAGGTTTTGGCGTCCGCCATTTCGTCGGCGTCTTCGACGCGCGGATGGTGCGCATCTATCGCGCCATCGGCTCGTCCCCCGAGGTTCTGGGGTCGGAAGGCGAGGGCCGCGACCGGATCAGCGTCGGCCTCTGGGAGTTCTCGGACGACGCCAAGGCCCGGGTCGCCAGCCGCGCCGGTATCTCGCCAGAGCTGTCGAGGATGTGGTTCGACCACGCCTTTGGCCCGGCGCAAAATGTGGAACTGGCCCTGTCCGCCTGAGGCCGGTTTCCGGTCATCCGGCTATGGGCAAGCGGGTGGTGCGGCGCTAGGGTCGCGCCATGACAGCCTCGCCCATCACCTATTCCGAAGATCAGGCCGCCGCCCATGACGGCATCGCCGAGGTTCTGCGCGGCGCTGGCATCGATATCGAAAATGGCGGGCTGATCCCCCCGGCAAAGGCTGGCGCCGGCGTCGTTGCGGTGATTGGCAAGGCGGGGTCCGGCAAGACGTTGCTTCTGGCCGATCTCTGCCGCGCCCTGCAGGACACCGGGGCCGAACTGGTTTCCGGCGACTACGAAAGCCGTCGTGCAAAGGAGCGGCGGTCGCTGGCGGTTCTCGCCCCCACCAACAAGGCGGCCAGCGTGCTGCGCATGCGCGGGGTGCCGGCGACCACGATCCACCGCATCCTGTACACGCCGGTCTATGATCCGGAATACGAACGCATTGCGGAATGGCTGGCCGGCAATGGCGACCGCCCCGAGATCGACGGGCTGACCGACGCCGCGCTGGATCGCGCTGCTGCCTTTTATGCAACCAACAAATCGATCCCCGGCGCACTTGCCGCCGCCGGTCTGCGCGGCTCGGATTTCATAACCGGCTGGAAACGGCGCGAAGATCCGCTGGATATCGGATTCGTGGACGAGGCCTCGATGCTCGATGACCGTCAGTTCGACGATCTCAAGGAAATCTTTCCCACACTGATCCTGTTCGGCGATCCTGCGCAGCTGGCACCGGTGCAACAGTCGGGCGGCATGGTGTTCGATGCCCTGCCCGCCCCCCGCAAGCTGGAACTGCGCCGCGTCCACCGCCAGACCGCCGACAACCCGATCCTCGATCTTGCCCATGCGCTGGGCGATCCAGCGCTGGAATTTCACGATTTCGAACAGATGATCGAGGACAAGGCACGCCTCGACGACCGTGTGGTCTGGGGTCAGCGGGTCGAGGTCGACCTGATGGCGCGGTCGCCGGTGCTGGTCTGGCGCAATGCGACGCGCATCCGGCTGATCAACGCGTTTCGCACGGTCCACGACGCGCCCGAAACCAGCCTGCTGCCCGGCGAGCCCCTGATCTGCGACGGCATCGAACTGCCGCTGAAACACCGCCGAAAACGGCTCGATCTCGAAGCGCGGGGGCTGATCAAGGGGGCGCAGGTGATCTATCGGGGACCCGGACGCGCGGCAGGGTTTTCCCGCCTGCATGTGATCGGAGCGGAAGAACCCCAGGTCTCGGTGGCGTCGATCGTCAAGATCGAACGCCCCGACGAGGACGAACCGCTGATCCCCTTTGCCGCGCATATGGGCGCCACGTTCCTGCACGGCGCCGCGGTCACCATTCACAAGGCGCAGGGGTCGCAATGGGACACGGTGCAGGTCTTCGCACCGGATCTCTATGTCGCGGCCCGCATGGGCCGCAGCGAGGCAGGGCAACCGCTGTGGAAACGGCTGGCCTATGTCGCGATCACCCGCGCCCAGGAGCGGCTGATCTGGGTGGTGCGCAACCGGTTGGCAAAACCCACCGAGGCCCTGAACATCGACGATCTGCGCGGCAAAGCGCCCGCAACCTTCAAACTGGAGGCCACGGAGCCATGAAAACGATCCTGATCACCGGTGCCAGTTCCGGCATCGGCCGCACCACCGCCGAGCTGTTCCTCGACCAGGGGTGGACCGTGGGGCTGTTGGCCCGGCGCGGTGCGTTGCTGGAGGAGATGGCCAGGGACCGGCCCAACGCGGTTCCGCTGGCAGGCGATGTGACCGATCCGCAGGCTGTCGAGGCCGCCTTTGCCACCTTCATGGGCCAGGCCGGGCGGCTGGACGTCCTGTTCAACAATGCCGGGATCTTTACGCGCCCGGCGCCGATCGACGAAATCGCGCTCGAGGACTGGCACCGGGCGGTCGCAGTGAACCTTACCGGCATGTTCCTGTGCGCGCGGGCTGCGTTCGCGGCGATGCGGCGGCAGACACCCCAAGGCGGGCGAATCATCAACAACGGCTCGATCTCGGCACATGTGCCGCGGCCGGGGTCGGTAACCTACACCACCACCAAACATGCAATCACGGGACTGACCCGCACGCTGTCGCTGGACGGGCGTCCCTATGACATCGCCTGCGGGCAGATCGACATCGGCAATGCGGAAACTCCGATGGTGGCGGCGATGAACGAAAGGCTGCTGGCCGAAGATCCGCAAGCCGAGCTGCAACAGGTGATGAGCGTGGACGACGCGGCGCGGTCGGTCCTGCACATGGCGACCCTGCCGCCCGAGGCGAATGTGCAGTTCATGACAGTAATGGCCACCAAGATGCCCTACATCGGGCGAGGCTGAACCAACGCCACGATGACCCACCCGCGCGCACACCAATTCGGCATCGAACGGCGCGTTGCGGCAGATGCCGCGCCTCACGGGCTGATCGTGATGGGGGCGCTGCATCCCCGAGCAGCGCAGGCGAAAGGGCTCGATAACGGCACGTTGGTCCTGCTCGGCGCCGGGCCCGGATTCTGGCCTGTCTATTCCGCGTCGCCGGAGGCTGCGGATGGCACGCCCGATCCCATCGACCGCTGGTCAACGCGGGTGATCGGCGCCTTGGCGCGAGACTACGGAGCGCGGGCGCTGTTTCCATTCGGCGGTCCGCCCTATCAGCCCTTTATCGACTGGGCTCTGAAATCGGGACGCGCCTTTACCAGCCCGGTGGGAATGCTGGTGCACGATACCGTGGGTTTGATGATCTCCTATCGCGGTGCGCTGCATTTCGATACCGAGTTGCCGATTGAAGCCGCGAGCGTTCCTTCTCCCTGCAACAGCTGCATGGAGCGGCCCTGCGCGACCACCTGCCCGGTCGGTGCCCTGTCCGATCACGCATCATACGATCTTGCCCTATGCCACGATTTTCTGGACACTCATCGGGGACAGGACTGTTTGACCCATGGCTGCGCTGCGCGCCGGGCCTGCCCGGTCAGCGCCGGGGCCGGGCGCGGGCAGGCCCAGTCGACCCACCATATGAAGGCGTTCCACGACCCATGGCAAAAACCCTGATCCTGACCCGCCACGCGAAATCCAGCTGGGATGACCCGATGCTGCCCGACCACGACCGCCCGCTGAACGGGCGGGGGCGGCGCAGCGCCAGGGCAATCGGAAACTGGATGCGCGACCGGGGCTGGCTGCCGGATCAGGCGATTTCCTCGACCTCGCAGCGGACACGGGAAACCTATGCGGGGCTGGCGCTGGATCTCGACGCCAGCTTTACCGGCGACCTCTACCATGCCAGCGCGAGCGAGATGCTCGAAACGCTGCGCAGCGCCAACGGTGATATGGTGCTGATGCTGGGGCACAATCCCGGTATCTGCTGGTTCGCGGAACGGTTGGTGGCGGCGCCGCCCGATCATCCCCGGTTTACCGACTACCCCACCTGCGCGACGCTGGTAACCCGGTTCCCCATAGATAACTGGGCCGATCTGGGCTGGGGCACCGGCGAGGTACTGGATTTCGTGATCCCGCGCGAACTGCCCGACGCCTGAGGCCCACGGCCCACCCCCCAATAGAAAACGCGCCGCCTGGACAAGGCGGCGCGCTGTGTTCTTGCCGATTGACAGCCAGGGGCGTGTCAGTGCCCGAGGATCTGGCTGAGGAACAGCTTGGTCCGTTCGTTCTGCGGGTTGTTAAAGAATTCCTCGGGTTCGTTCTGCTCGACGATCTGCCCGGCGTCCATGAAAATCACCCGGTTGGCCACCTGCCGCGCAAAACCCATTTCGTGGGTCACACAGAGCATGGTCATGCCCTCTTCGGCCAGCTCGATCATGGTGTCGAGCACCTCCTTGATCATCTCGGGGTCGAGCGCCGATGTCGGTTCGTCGAACAGCATGATCCGCGGCCTCATGCACAGGCTGCGCGCGATGGCAACGCGCTGCTGCTGCCCACCGGACAACTGGCCCGGGTATTTGTCCGCCTGCTCGGGTATCTTCACCTTTTCAAGGAAATGCATCGCCGTTTCCTCGGCCTCCTTGCGGGGCGTCTTGCGCACCCAGATCGGCGCCAGCGTGCAGTTTTCGAGGATGGTCAGATGCGGGAACAGATTGAAGTGCTGAAAACACATCCCCACCTCGGACCGGATCTTGTCGATGTTCTTGAGATCCGACGACAGTTCGGTGCCGTCGACGATGATCTTGCCCTTCTGGTGTTCCTCCAGCCGGTTGATGCAGCGAATCAGTGTCGATTTGCCCGATCCCGACGGGCCTGCGATGACGATGCGCTCGCCTTCATAGACCGTCAGGTTTATGTCGCGCAGCACGTGGAAGGCCCCGTACCACTTGTTCATGTCGGTGATTTCGATGGCGACCTTATCCGAGACATGCATCTTGGAACGGTCGATATTACGGTCGATTGCCAGTTCAGACATGGTGTCGGTTCCTTACCTGTGGCCGGTCTGAAGCTTGCGCTCCAGATACATGGAATAGCGGGACATGGAGAAGCAGAGGATGAAGAACACCGCTGCGATGAACCCGTAGAGTTCCCACACGATGCCGTTCCACGCCGAATCCGCGCGAATGTTGTTGGACAGGCCCAACGGGTCCATCAGCCCGATGATCGACACCAGCGTGGTGTCCTTGAACACCCCGATGAAGGTCGAGACGATGCCGGGGATCGAGATCTTCAGCGCCTGTGGCATGATGATCAGCCGCTGCGCCTGCCAGTAATTCAGGCCCAGACTGTCGGCGCCTTCGTACTGGCCCTTGGGCAACGCCGCCAGTCCGCCGCGGATCACCTCGGCCATATAGGCCGACGCGAACAGCGTCACCATGATCAGCACCCGCAGGATGATGTCGAAATCCGTGCCGGGCGGCATGAAGATGTTCAGCAGCAGCGAGGCCACGAACAGCAGCGTGATCAGTGGCACGCCGCGCACGAACTCGATGAACCCGACCGACAGGTATTTGACGATCAGCAGGTCCGACTGCCGCCCCAGCGCCAGCACGATGCCCAGCGGCAGCGAACAGGCGATGGCCACAACCCCGATGGTGATCGACAGCATGAAGCCACCGAACTTCCGGCTTTCCACCGGCTCCAGCCCGATGGGCAAGATGCCCGAGAGCACCCCCGCCACCGGCCCGGCCAGGAGCAGCCACCAGATCACCGCCGCCAGCACGCCCAGGATCAGGCCCAGCAGGGTGCTCATGGCGTTGTTGACGGCGACAAAGACCGCGTAGCCGATCACGAAACCCAGCAGCGCCATGACCGGCCCCCAAATCGTGCCGCCCCACAGCAGCCAGGGGAACAGGAACGGGTAGAGCGCGCTGAACCACAGCAGCTTGGCCGGTACCTTGTCGGCGAACAGCACCGGCGCCAACGCGACGCCCAACAGGAGGAAGGCTGCAATCGGACGCCAGTAGAGTTCGGTCGGATAGAAACCGAAGATCAGCTGCAGCCAGCGGTCGTGGATCACACCCCAGCAGGCGCCGCCATGGCCGCTCTCACGGCCGGCGGCGGCGAGGATTTCACGGCAATTCGCCAGCGATGTCCCCGACCAGGTCGGCGACAGCACCCACGGGATGATCCCCGACAGCACATAGTAGATCAGTGCCAGCGACAGGATGGTGAGGATCGAGTTGAGCCAGGTCGAGAACAGGTTGTGACGTATCCACCCCAGGATGCCGATCTCGGAGGCCGGCGGTTCCCGTTCGGGAAGCATTTCGGTGCGGGAATAGGCGATGTCGGACATCTCAGCGCTCCTTCAGCTTCACGGATTCGTTGTACCAGTTCATCACCGCCGAGATGGTCAGCGAGATGGCGAGATAGACCAGCATCAGCAACAGGACGCATTCCAGTTCGCGCCCGGTCTGGTTCATGGTGATCCCGCCCAGCGTGCCGGTGATATCCATGTACCCCACGGCAATCGCCAGCGACGAGTTCTTGGTCAGGTTCAGATAGTTCGAGATCAGTGGCGGGATGATCACCCGCAGCGCCTGAGGCAGGATTACCAGGCTCATCACCCGCCGCGGACGCAGGCCCAGCGCGGATGCGGCTTCGGTCTGCCCCTTGGAGATGGCCATGATGCCGCCGCGCACGATCTCGGCGATGAAGGCCGCGGTATAGAGCGACAGGGCCAGCCACAGCGCGATCAGCGAGTTACGCAGATGGGTGCCACCGCTGAAGTTGAAGCCTTTCAGTTCGGGCAGGCCGAAATAGAAGCCCAGCGCGATCAGCAGAATTGCCAGCGGGACAGCGACCACTCCAAGACGCAGGTACCAGGTCGTCGGTCGCGTCCCGGTCTGTTCCTGAATCCCGTCGGCCCGGTGCTTGATCCGCAGCGATGCCCACAGGCCCGCCCCCAGCACGATCAGGATCGCGATCAGGTCGAGGCTGACATCGAACCGCAGGCTGGAATTGCCGAACAGATGCAGGTCACCCAGGCTGCGCGAAAACAGCACCTCGGGGATATAGACCCCGCGATTGGTGACTGCCACGCTGTCGCCCAGCATCATGCTGGCGGTCGGGTCGTCGCCCCGGAACGCGCGCGGTGACGGCAGGGTTTCGATCAGGATCGCCATGATGAACACGATCCACAGCAGCACCGGCACGTTGCGGAACATTTCCACGTA
Organism: uncultured Rhodobacterales bacterium; assembly: GCA_964351135.1. GTDB lineage: Bacteria > Pseudomonadota > Alphaproteobacteria > Rhodobacterales > Rhodobacteraceae > Pukyongiella. The sequence continues at coordinate 12,100 of CAYGNB010000050.1, forward strand.
GACAGTCATCAGCCGGGCGACCAGCCAGTTCGGCGACAGCCGCAGAACCCCGATGACCACGCCCAGAACGGTTGCGGTCACACAGCCCAGAAAGGCCACCACCAGCGTGTTGAGAAGCCCCACGAACGACGCACGCAGATGCGTATCGCGGGAATTGTAATCCAGCAGACGCTGGTTGATGTCATAGCTTGCCGGTTCGCTGAAAAACCCGAAATCGATCGGTTTGCCCAGCGCGGCGAGGTTCTGGATCGTGTTGTTGAGCAGCCATGCCGCAAGCAGCATGAAGCAGAACAGCGCGACGACCTGGATGGTGCCGGAACGATACCGCGTATCGTAGAGCAGCATCGACAGGCGAAAGCCTTCCTTCGGCGGGTCGCTTAGTGTTGTCATTGTCAGACGTCCCTGTTTGGTCCCGGTCCCGTCTGCCGGCAGGGTTTCGCCCCCGCTCCCCGATGGCCGGGTTTATCGTTGATGGAAAAAGGGCGCAGGATGACCTGCGCCCTTTTCCTTGGTTTCTTACCGGAACGGTGGTGCGTACATCAGGCCACCGTCGGTCCACTGCGCGTTCAGGCCGCGCGCCAGGCCGATCGGGGTTTCCTCACCGATGTTCTTGGCAAAGATTTCGCCATAGTTGCCACCGACGGCAATTGCGCGCTTGGCCCAAGCCGCGTCCAGACCCAGCATTTCGCCCAGGGTACCTTCGGTGCCCAGCATCCGGTTGACTTCCGGGTTGTCACCGGCTGCCGCCGACATTTCCTCGACATTGGCCGAGGTGATGCCCAGCTCTTCGGCCGCGATCAGCGCGTTGAGGGTCCAGCGCACCACATCGCCCCATTCGTCGTCGCCATGACGCACCAGCGG
>CAYGNB010000051.1:0-12776 GCA_964351135.1 uncultured Rhodobacterales bacterium
GTCTTGGCGATCTCCTTGTCGGCGGCCTTGCAGGCTTCGCGGAACTTCTTTTCGCAGGTAATCAGCCGCGCCAGCGCCGCCGTCACGCCACTGACATCGGTCTTTTGCAGGGGCGGCTCGGCGTCGGTCGTGGCGGCGAGATAGAAGGCCTGCCAGCTCTTTACCGTGACCTGCACCGGGCCGGGATGCCATTTTTCGCCATTGGGAACGGCGCGCAGCAGCACCGGGTCTTCCTTGTAGACGGTTTCGAGATACTCGACCACGAGATCGCATTTGGCGCCGGCATTGGCCAGCGACTTGGCGTCGATCCCGCAGCGCTTCATGCCCTTCATCGCGGTGGGGTTCTTTTCGATACAGGCGCCATAGGCCATCGCGTATTTCGACAGCGTCGGGTTGGCCCGCAGCGCGTCGCGCATGTTCTTGCGGTCCTCGGGGTCGGCCAGCATCTTCTTGTACTTCGACCAGGCGCTGGCCATGGCCTTTTCTTCCATCACCGTCGAGGCCGCGCTCATGCAGGCCTCGGCCCCGTCGGCGGCGGCGGAAATCGCGACGCCCGCAGGGGCGGCCTGGCCCGCGACCTTGACGATCTCGCCGGCCAGCTTGATCGCCTTGAGCGCTACCACGATGTCAGCCTCGAGGTTCTGTTTCTGCTCGAGCCCGTAGCGATTGAGCATCGCGTCATATTGCGCCGACTTGGTTTTCTTGGCGTCGTCCACATTGGCCATCCAGATCAGCAGGCGGCGGGTGTGCTTGACGGCTTCGGCCAGCGCATAGATCAGTTGAACCGCCGCCACGCCGATCCCCACGCCGGGGACGAAACCGGCCACCACGCCCATTGCGCCATTGGTGATCTGATAGGCCATCTGGAACGCCATATCGTGTTTCTTCTGGCGGATGATCAGCGTCTCGATCGTGTGCATTTCCTTCATGTGGTCCTGCGCACCGACCTCGCTTTCGTCGCCCGCTTCGGCGAAGCCAAAGGCCAGTTCCGCCTCCAGCGCCTCGTCCGGTTCCTGCATGAACGCGGCAAGTTGCCGGTCCTGTTCCTCGGCCGCGTCCTCTTCCAGCTTTTCCAGCGCGTCGAGGTTGAACTTGTCCTTCAGTTCCTGCTTCAGCTTGTTGGCGTCGAGAATGTCCGCGCCCAGGCCCGAGGCGGTCGTCATGCCTTCGGCCCCGGTGTCGATGCCTTCGGACCGTTCGTCATATTTGTTGTCGATCTTATCCTGCGCTTCCTTGAGCGCGTCGCCCTTCAGGCCCTTCTCCTTGAGCTCGTTGAGCTCCTGTTCCTTCATTTCGTCGAGAATGTCCTGGCTGACGGTTTTGACATTCCCGATCAGATCCTTGGTGATCGTGTCGAGCGCTTCGTAATAGCGCCCTTCCTTGATCGCTTTCACGACCGCAGGGGCCTGGGCGGCCTTGGCGATCACCGCATTGATCGCCTGGCCGGTCACCTTGATCGCCGTACCGGCAGCGCCGCCCTTGGATCCGACCGCGCCCAGCCCGCTTTCGATGGCCAGCCCGACCTGCTGAAACGCCTCGTCGACCTTGCCGTCCTTGAGCTTGTCGGCAAAGCCCGCGCTGCGGCAGGCGGCGTTGATCGTCAGATAGACCAGGTTTGCGGTGTCCTTGTCGCCGGTGGCGGTGGTCAGCACCGCCTTGAGCGCCACGTTGAAACTGTCCACCGACCCGATGAAATCGCGGTTCTGTACGATCTTGGTGCCGATTTCGCGGGTGGATTGCAGGCAGACGCGGGTGGTTTCCACGATCTTGGCGGCGGCGACCAGATCGGCCCCCAACGCACTGTCCTTGACGTCCTTGACGCCTTCGCTGGCGGCCACGGCGTTGCCAGCCATGGAGGTGAACGAACTGCCGGCCTTGAGCAGGTCGCCCGCGACATTGAACCCGGCATCGACATGCAGCTTTTCCATCAGCTTGTCGGCCTTGCTCATGTTTTCCGTGTGTTCCTTCAGGCGCTTGTCGTAGAATTCGTTTGCGCCCATGACCGTGCGCGCCAGTTCGGAATATTTCTGGGGGATCGCGTTTTCCGGGATGATCCCCTCGCGGTAGAGCGGCTGCCACAGGTCGTCCGACAGGCGTTTTTCGCCCATCTTCTTCTGTTCCATGAATTTTTCGTAGGTGCCCTTTTCCCGCATCTCGCGGACTTCGGCCTCGGACGGTTCAGGCCCGCCATAGATATAGACGCCGTCCACCTTGGTTTCGCGCATCTTCTTGGACAGATCGGCGACCTTCTTGATCGACTCCATCACCTTCTTGACGACTTCCGGGGGCAGCGCCTTCATGTCGGGCATGTCGTGATGGGTGTCGATTTCTTTCATCGCGTCTTCGCTGCTGGACATCGATGACATGGTCAGCAGGCCCATCTTGTCCTTTGCCCACTGCCAGACATTCTGCGGCACCATGTCCACGTCATAGGACTGGCCTTCCTTGATATCGCCGCGCAGCCCGTTGAGTTCGCTGTCGATTTCCTTTTTCAGATCCCGCCGCATTTCCGAAGCGCGGCCCTGCGTCGCCTCTTCCTGCAGGGTCTGCCCCAGCACTTCGCCGATCCATTCGCGCTGGCGCGGCCATTCCTTGGTCACCGGGCCGGTAAATGCTTCGTCGGGGTTGGTCGCCACGTCGGTCATGTCATCTCTCCGGGGGCAGGGGGTCAGTCGACCGCGTGAATGATGTCGGATTCAATCTGGCGCAGGGTGCGATGCGCTCCCGACAGCAATGACGCCTTTCCGAACGGGTTTCGCATCGCCTTCAGCAGCAGCGGGCTGGTGGTCAGGTGATCCATGTAGAGCGTCGTGACCTTCAGCACGTCCTCACGGGCGCGGCGCAGCTCTTCGCGGGTGGCATCCTTGTTCCGGAACACCGCGGCCGGCTTCTTGAACGCCGTGGCCCTGAAGAACTTGCCGGCGCCCAGCACAGCGTCGGCGGCCTTTTTCGCCTGTTTCTTGTCGGCGTCGCTGCCATTGGCCTCGGCTGCGTCCCGGATGCGTTTGGCCAGGTCCCCCAGCGCCACATTCAGGCCGGCCGCCGCGTTGGACCAGCTTTCGTCGATACGCCCGAAATTCTTGTGACCCGGCTGCACCGGCATCTTGGCCAGACTGTCCTTGCCTTCCTTGGCCATGGTCCACATGCTGGTCGCGCTTTCGAAATCCTTCTTGGCCAGGTTGCGCGCGTCCTTGGCCTGTTTGATCAGGTCCTGATACTGGTCCTTGTAGGCCTCGCGCTGGGCCTTCGGCACCTCCTTGTCCCAATCCTTGAGCGCGGTCTTGATGGTGTCGCGCAGCTTGTCGATGTCCTTTCCACGCTGGTCGATCGCCTCCTGTCCGGTGCGGGCGTCGTGCAGCAGCTTGTCGACCATCGGTTTCTGGCGGCTGGCATGTTTGACGTCGATGGCCAGATAGGACCGGATCGTGTTCTGCAACTCTCGTATCAGCGCGTCGACCTTGGCCACCGTGGTGGCCGGTTCGTCGCGATAGATGTTGCGGATCTTCTCGATATCCTTGCGCAGCGATCCCTGATAATCGCTCAGCTGCGTCGGCAGCTTGTCCTTCTCGGTGCCTTTCTTCTTTTCGTCCTTTACCTGCTGCTTGGTCAGGCTTTTCACGATGCTGCCGATCTTGGACAGATCGCTGTCGGCCTGTTTCAGGTCCTTGTCGACCTGTTCGCACCAGGACTTCCGGTCCTCCCAGCGTTTTTTGAGGCTGTCGGAATTGGTGACCAGCCGGTTCTGCAGTTCGAAGAACGCCGCCTCGGCATCGCGCGGCAGCATATCCTCGGTGTCCCTGGTCAGACCGTCCAGCTCCTGCTGGAACTTTTCGCATTCCTCGTCGTTCAGGCCGCCTTTCTTGACCTTGTCCAGATTGGTCTGAAGCGCGGTGATGAACTTGGCGAACTGGTGGCCCTTCTTGTCCTTGCCGCCCAGGAACTTGTCGTCGAGATATTTGCTGAGGTCCGGGTGTTTCAGGTCGGCCAGCAGTTTCAGCCCGTATTCGATTTCCGGTTCGGCGGCCTTGCAGGCGTCGATATTCTTGCCGTTGCCGACGAGGTTCTGCGCGATCTTGACCTGCCGTTCCAGGTTCTGCCGCAGCTTGTCGTTGAGCTTGGAATAGGGGCCTTTCTTGTCGGTCTGGAACTCGTTCACGCCCTGTTCGAGTTCGCGCAGCTTTTCCAGAATCGGGTTCGCCACCTGCCAATAGGCATTGACGTGCTGCTTGTGCTCGCGTTCGGCGGTTTCGATGACCTCGGTCATCTCGGCCAGCGCCGTTTCGTAATTGTCAGCGGCATCGCGCGCGCATTTTGCGCGTTTGTTTTCCAGTTCCGGCGCGTCGGGATGTTCCCAGCGGGCCAGTTCGGCGATCAGCGCCAGCGCCTTGGCGTTGGCCTTGTTGAACGGGCCTTCCTGATCCTTGGCGTGCTGGTCGGCCTTGGCATATTGCAGCGCCATCGCCATGGATTTCGATTTCGGGTTCTTCAGCAGGTTGTCCGCGCCCGTTTCCACCTTTGCCGCGGCCTGTGCAAAGCTGTCGACGATCTTGTCGAGCGTCTGTTCAAGCGTTTTCGAGGCGGATTGCTCGGCCTTGGTCTTTTCCGCCAGGCTGCTCTTGTCGTCCGATGCCTCGACCGCGGCCACCTCGCCATGGGCCTTGTCCAGCGCGTCGGCCTGACCCGCCGCGACACCGTCGAGCGCCTTGAGGCAGGTGCTGAACGCATTATTCAGCGTATAGTGCAGGGGCGTCACCGGGTCCGGCAGGTCGATCGGTTCCTTCAGTCCCTTGGCGATCTGCTGCAGTGTGATCTTGACCGGTTTCAGCACCGCGCCCGTTTCGGTCATCTTTGCCGTGATCGCCGCGCGGGCCTCTTCCAGCATCTCCTGGCCGGGCTGATCGTGCTGCTTGGCGCGTTTCAGCTGGGTGAGTTTCTCCGATGCTTCCAGAATCTCCTTGGCGCGTTCGACCGTCTTTTCGTCGGTCTGCGTCATGCCGGTCCGTTCTTCGACCGCCTTCATGTCGACGCCGCGGTTGGAACCGGTGAACTCGACCTTGCTTTTGAGCCCCAGCGCCTTGGAGAACTTTCCGCTGCCGATTTCGTTCTCGCGCGACACCTTGGTCACGGGTTTGGTTTCCTCGGGTTTGAGGTCGTCAGGCATGGCCGCCTCCGTTCAGAAAATGTCTTGTGTCGCGGCTCAGATGCCGAGCGCGCGGCCTATTTCATCGAGCTTGGCCTTGATCGGGCCGATCACCCTGGTGCTGGCGTCAAATTCGTTACCGTCAATGGCACTCAGAATGGGGTCGCTGTCGCAGAGCGATTTGAACGCGCCAACGGTTTTTGAAACCGTGGCCGCATGTTTGCGGCGATCCTCGTCGGTTCCGGCATTCAGCAGATCGTCAAGCTGGTCTTCCAGCGTGGCGTTTAGCTTGTTGATAGCGGTGTCGACCTTGCCGAAGGCGCTGGCCACCATGTCGCCTGTTCCGGGCGTGTCGGCATAGTAGCTGCGGATGGTCTTCTGCAGTGCGGCCACCTGCGTGGCACTGCCCCGGCGCAGGTCGATCCATTCCAGCCGGGCCTTGCCCAGCTTCATCACCGAGATGCCGCCGATATCCTGACCGCCGGATTTCGGTTCCTGTTGCGCCTGCGGCGCATCCTGCGTGGGGCCGCCCGATTTGATCAGAGTGGCGAGTTCCCTGGCCGCGCCGGTTGCGGCCGCATCGTCGCCCTGGCGGATGGTCTGCAGCAGTTCCGTCACCGCGTCGCGCTGGTCGGGGGCCTGGGCGAGAAAGGTCTTGGCCGCAGGCATCAGTGTCTTGAGCAGCTTGGCCGCCTGCGGAGATATCTCGGCCGGTGCCGCGGAATCCGCCGGCTGGGCCGCGACGGTCTTGAGCGCCGGGGCCAGTTTCGCCGCCACTTTCAGCGCGGCGGCATAGTCGCCGGAACCGGCACGGTCCAGCGCCATGTTCCAGGCCGCGCCCAGCTTGTCGGCCCCGTTGGCACCGCCATCGACCACTTGCGCTACCGCCGGGGCCAGCTTGGCCTCGACCGCCTGCCATTTGGCCGCCAGCGGATCGTCGGCAGTCTCTTCATCCGCTGCCGGGGCCACATGGTCTGCATCTGCGCCGTCCTCGGCAGATCCGTCGTCCTCGAGAAGATTACCGTCGGCATCCAGCAGCTTGATCTTCATCGCGATCCCGGCCGAGGACAGGAACGCCTTCATCTTGCGGGCGATGCCGCTGGGTGGATCCTCGAAACAGTTGAGCGTCAGCACCGTGGATTTGCAGGCCATGGTGCCAAAGACCATTTTCGCGGTCTCGCCTTCACGCTTGGCCTGTTTGCCCAACATGGCGGCGCCCTTGGTCCGGTGCGTGATCAGCACCGAATCCTCGGGTTTCTTGCCGAGGCAGAAACCGAAGTTCAGATCCTGCTTGCGAGCCAGCTTGAGGCTCTTCTGAATCTCGGCGGCGCGTTCCTTGTCCGTGGCCACTGTGTCGTTCCTCCCCCAAGTCAACGAAAACAGTATCCCGATTCTGCGAAAATAACTCAACTATTTGCAGAACAATTGATCGAGACCCATTCAAAATGCGCGAGTGGGATCGCCGGCGGGCGGAATTTATCCGCGGCATGTCCCGATACGTGGCGGGAACCGGGATTCAAACGCCACAGCTGGCGATTTCGCATGGCCGGGCCGTTGCCGGAATGCGGGGAATGTGGCAGAACCCGACCAACGGACATGAGCAGATGAGTTGACCCATGACAGACTTCGCCATTCGCCGACGGATGATGGTCGATAACCAGATCCGGCCATCGGACGTGACCAAGTTCCCGGTGATCGAGGCGATGCTGGAGGTTCCGCGCGAATTGTTCGCGCCGGATGCGATGCGCGAAACCGCCTATGCCGGGGAAAACCTGCCGTTGGATGACGACCGGGTAATGCTCGAACCGCGCACGCTGGCCAAGATGCTGGATGCGATCATCCCGGATAGCGACGAAATGGTTCTGGATGTGGGCGCAGGCTATGGCTATTCGTCGGCGGTGATCGCGCGCATGGCGCAGGTCGTCGTCGCGGTCGAAGAGGACGAGGCCATGGCGAAGGAGGCGCAGGAACGCCTGTCCGAAGCCGGGGCCGACAACGTGATCGTGCATCAGGGCGCATTGGCCGACGGCGCCGCCGAGCACGGCCCCTTTGACGTGATCATCGTGCAGGGCGGCATCGCCCGGCTGCCCGAAGCGATCGAGGCACAACTCAAGGAAGGCGGGCGCATCGCCTGCATTTTCATGGACGGTGCGCTGGGCACGGTGCGCATCGGGCACAAATCCGGCGGCGTTCTGAACTGGCGGTTTGCATTCAACGCGGGCGCCCCGGTGTTGCCGGGGTTCGAAAAAGAAGAAGCTTTCGCCCTCTGACGGGGCGGAGGACAGTTGGGCAGAGCAGACAGGCTTGCGTACCGGAACCGATAATCCGGGCGCGGGCCAGCGATTGGAGGCGGGAAATGCGCAGGGACGAACTGGTACGACGGATCAGGGGTGCCGCCCTGGTGCTTGGCCTTGCGGTCGGCACGATGCCGGCCGCGGCATCGGCCGAGAATGTCGCCGACGCGATGGTGGGCGCCTATAACACGAGCGGGTTGCTGGAACAGAACCGGGCGCTGCTGCGCGCCGCGGACGAAGACGTCGCGCTGGCCGTGGCAACCCTGCGGCCGGTGATAGACTGGACGATCCGCGTGACCCGCGACCTGCGAAACGCGCGGGTCGGGTTTGCGTCTTCGAACACGCGCGACACCGACGCCTTTGCGGGGCTGACGGCCACTTGGCTGATCTATGACAACGGTACGCGTAACATGAACGTCCGGTCGGCCAAGGAAACCGTCCTGGCGACGCGGCAGACGCTGCTGTCGGTCGAGCAGGCGATCCTGTTCCGTGCGGCCTCGGCCTATGTCAATGTCCTGCTGGGCGCCGAAAACGTACGTCTGCGTGAAAACAACGTGCGGGTTCTCGAAGAGGAACGCCGCGCCGCGCTGGACCGGTTCGAGGTGGGTGAGGTGACGCGCACCGACGTGGCGCTGGCCGAATCCCGTCTCGCCGCCGCGCAAAGCAACCTCGCCGCCGCGCGCGGCCTGCTCGAGAATGCGCGGGCCGAATACGAAAATGCGGTGGGCCGCAAGCCGGGCAATCTCGCCGGGCAACCCCGGATTCCGACCATCCCGGCAACTGTTGATGCAGCGGTCGCAACCGCGGTGCGCAACCATCCCGATATCCTGTCCGCGACCCACCGTGTCGCGGCGGCGGAACTCGCCATCGAAAGCGCGCGCCGCGCTCTCGGTCCTCAGGGCGTGCTGAGCGCGGATGTGGGCGCGACCGAGGGTTGGGATTCGGATGACTATAACCGCAACGCGTCGGTGTCGCTGTCGATGAGCCAGACCATCTATCAGGGCGGCAGCAAACTGGCGACGATCCGGCGCGCCATGGCGACCCGCGATTCCGCGCGCGGCAACCTGCTGACGGTGCAGCGCGACGTGGTTCAGGGGGTGAACGACGCCTATTCGCGGTTCGAAGTGTCGCGCGCACGCCTTGCCGCCACCGCCGAACAGGTCCGGGCCGCGCAGGTTGCCTTTGACGGTATCCGCGAAGAGGCCACGCTGGGCGCGCGGACCACGCTGGATGTGCTGACCGCCGAACAGGACCTGCTGGACGCGCTGACCGCGCAGATTTCGGCCCGGTCCGAGGAATCCATTGCGAGCTACCAGTTGCTGCAGGCGCAGGGGCTGTTGACCGCTGAACGGCTGGGGCTGGGTGTGCAGCTGTACGATCCGGTGATCTATTACCAGATCGTCAAGGACGCGCCGTCGGCCTATTCCAAGCAGGGCAAGGATCTGAACCGGGTGCTCGAGGCGCTGGGCAAGCGTTAATCGCTCAGGGCAGGGCGGGCGTCGCGGCCAGCGCCAACAGGCGGTCCAGATCCATGTGGGTTTCCAGATGCGCCGCCAGGGCATCGAGGGTCGTATCGACGCCTGCCTCATAGGCCAGATCCGACCGCTGTCCGAGGTCGCGCAGGATCGCTGCGCGAAATCCGTCCCGCGCGAACATCCCGTGCAGGTAACTGCCCCGCACACGCCCGCAAGCCGATTGCGCCCCTTCCGGGCGTCCGTAGATGGTGAACCACGGGCGGGAGCGGTCCGGGCCATCGGTGCGGCCCATATGTATCTCGTAGCCCTCGACGGCCTCGCCGCCGGGTAGGGCGGTCGCACGGGTGCGCGACAGGGTCTTTTCGCCGGTCATCACCGTCGTCACGTCGAGCAGCCCCAACCCAGCCACAGTGCCGGATGCGCCGTCCATGCCGTCCGGATCGGCAATTGTCCGCCCCAGCATCTGATAGCCGCCGCAGAGCCCGATCACATGGCCGCCACGGCGCAGATGCGCCTGCAGGTCGATGTCCCACCCCTGCGCGCGGAAAAAGGCCAGATCGGCCAGCGTCGATTTGCTGCCGGGGATCAGGACCAGATCGGCATCGCCGGGCAGGGCGCGGCCGGGCGGTACGATGTCCAGGCTGACAGCGGGTTCCGCCGCCAGCGGGTCGAGATCGTCGAAATTGGCCATGCGGGGCAGCTGCGGTACCGCGACCCGGCAGGTTCCGCCCGGGCGCGACGCGAGGTCCATCATGTCTTCGGCGGGCAAACGCCAGGCGTTGTCGAACCAGGGCACCACGCCCAGGCAAGGCCAGCCGGTGCGCTGGGCAATATCGTCGCGGCCCGCGTCGAACAGCGACAGATCGCCCCGGAACCGGTTGACCGCGAAACCGGCGATGCGGGCGCGGTCGGGTTTGTCTAGAACGACCTGCGTGCCGACGATCTGCGCGATCACGCCGCCACGGTCGATGTCACCCACCAGCACCACCGGCACCTGCGCCGCGCAGGCAAAGCCCATATTGGCGATATCGCCCGCGCGCAGGTTGGTTTCCGCGGGGCTGCCCGCGCCTTCGACCAGCACCAGATCGGCCTCTGCGCTCAGCCGGCCAAAGCTCTCGATCACAGCGCCCATCAGGCGGGTCCGGTCGCGCTGGTAATCGCGTGCCTGCGCGTGGCCCAGCCGATGGCCCTGTACCACCACCTGCGCGCCGGTTTCGGTTTCAGGTTTTAGCAGAACGGGGTTCATGTCGGATCGCGGGTCCAGACCGGCGGCGCGCGCCTGCAGCGCCTGGGCGCGACCGATTTCTCCGCCATCGGCTGTCACCGCGGCGTTGTTGGACATGTTCTGCGGTTTGAACGGCGCCACCCGCAGGCCGCGCTGCGCATAGGCGCGCGCCAGCCCCGCGACCAGCAGCGATTTGCCGACATTGCTGCCGGTGCCCTGAATCATCAGCGCCCGCGCCATGCCGATCCCCGTAACGTTGCGGCGAAGAAAAACGCGCCCGGACGAGGCGCGTTCATCTTGACCGGAAAGGTAGGATCAGGCCGCTTCGGCCTGTTGGGCAGCCGCGGCCGCGTTGCGCCGTTCGCTTTCCTCGCGTGACAGGGCAACCGAGGTGCGCACACCGCGCCCGACGAATTCCATGAGCCCCTTGACCACCCGTTCGTTCGGGTCGATGCCGGCACAGGTCAGAACCTCGCGGCCGTCGCGGGACCGCGCCCAGCGGGCGATCTGTTCGGGGCCGTTGCCGTATTTCTTGTCGTCGGCAATGGCGTCGTCCAGTGCGGCCAGCACGACGGCCGCGAAGAGTTTGCGGGCCCGGTTGCCTTGCTCGTTGTTGAAGGCGGTCCCGTCGATGAAGTCGTTCATATCGCTTCCTTGTTTATTCTTGCTCTTGCAATTTCAGCGCGCCGCTCCTTATGACGGAAAGATATCGATTCGGATACAGCGCAGACGCATAGCTCCTATGCGTCAATCGCATATCTTTCTGCATGTGCAACACGAGATTTGGTTGTCTTGCCATGGTGGGGCGGGCCATATATAGGGCTGCGAAACTCTCCATCAAGGTCCAGTATAGGTTTGCTGTCATGCCCAAGATCAACGGTAACGAAATCCGTCCCGGCAATGTCCTGGAGCATAACGATGGCCTGTGGGCGGCGGTGAAGGTGGATCACGTGAAACCGGGCAAGGGTGGTGCCTTTGCCCAGGTCGAACTGCGCAACCTGCGCAACGGGTCCAAGCTGAACGAACGGTTCCGCAGCGCCGACAAGGTCGAAAGGGTGCGGCTGGAGCAGAAAGATCAGCAGTTCCTTTACGAAAGCGACGGGATGCTGGTGTTCATGGACACCGAGACCTACGAACAGGTTGAACTTCCTGCCGAAATCCTGGGCGACCGGCGCCCGTTCCTGCAGGACGGCATGACCATCTTGGTGGAATTCTACGAAACCGAGGCGCTGAACGCGACGCTGCCGCAGAAGGTCACCTGCAAAGTGGTCGAGACCGAGCCGGTGGTGAAGGGCCAGACAGCGGCCAATTCGTTCAAGCCCGCGATCCTCGACAATGGCGTCAAGGTTATGGTGCCGCCTTTTGTCGGGCAGGACGAGATGATCGTCGTCAACACCGAAACCATGGAATATTCCGAACGCGCCTGATCCGCGCCCGCCAAGGGGTTGGCGAAACACGGCCGTGTCTCATAGGCTGGCCCGGTTAACGCTGGGCCGGGGAGGGGCGATGCGCAACAAGATCATTTCGGCCGGGGATGCGGTGCGGCTGATCGCGCCGGGCAATGTCATCACAACTTCGGGTTTTGTCGGCATCGGCGTGCCCGATGCGCTGCTGGCGGCGCTCGAGGCGCGATTTTTGGAAACCGGCGATCCCGGCGACCTGACATTGCTGTTTGCGGCCGGGCAGGGTGACGGGGCGGCCCGGGGGCTGAACCGGCTGGGTCACGAGGGGCTACTGAAACGGGTTGTCGGCGGGCATTGGGGTCTGATTCCGAAAGTGGCGCAGCTGGCGACATCCGGGCTGATTGAGGCTTACAACCTGCCACAAGGTGTCATCAGCCACCTGTTCCGCGACATTGCCGCCGGGCGGCCGGGCACGCTCAGCCATGTGGGGCTGGGCACCTTCGTCGACCCGCGCCAGGACGGCGGCCGGATCAACGACGTCACCACCGAGGCGTTGGTGGAACTGGTCGAGATCGCCGGGCGCGAATTGCTGTTCTATCACGGGTTCCCCATCGACGTGGCGCTGTTGCGGGGCACCACCGCCGATCCGTCGGGCAATGTCACCATGGAGCGCGAGGCGCTGCTGATCGACAACCTGGCCCAGGCGATGGCGGTGCGCAACTCGGGTGGCGTGGTGATCGTGCAGGTCGAACGGATCGCGGCCAAGGGGGCGCTGAACCCCCGCGAGGTGGGCTTGCCCGGGCCGCTGGTCGATGCGGTGGTGGTGGCGGACCCCGACCACCACATGCAGACCTACGCAACACAATACTCGCATCTGTTCGCGGGTCGGTTCCGCGCGCCCGAGGGGGCGGTCAAACCCCTGCCGCTCGACGCGCGCAAGATCATCGCCCGGCGTGCGGCGTTCGAACTGCCGGTCAACGGCGTGGTCAATCTCGGTATCGGGATGCCCGAGGGTGTGGCCGCCGTCGCCGCCGAGGAAGGGCTGCTGGATCACGTCACCCTGACCGCCGAACCGGGGGTGATCGGCGGTCAGCCCGCATCGGGGCTGGATTTCGGCGCCGCGATCAACACGGATGCGATCATTCCGCAGAACGCGCAGTTCGATTTCTACGATGGCGGCGGGCTGGACCTCGCCGTGCTGGGCATGGCCGAGGCGGACATGGCCGGCAACGTGAACGT
>CAYGNB010000052.1:0-7250 GCA_964351135.1 uncultured Rhodobacterales bacterium
ACATAGTCGGACGACGCCGGATCGGTCACGCTTTCGACAAAGTCGATGATCGCCGATTTGGTTGCGGTGTCGTTCCACGACGGCAGTGGGTCGGCAAGGCCTGGACCGGCTGCGAGCAGCGTGGCGGCAAAAACGAAATGGCGCATGGGATACCTCATCGTATCATTGAAACAGAGAAAGCGCCCGCCTTCGGACGCCATGCAGATCCTTGTGGCCGGAAGCCCGGCGCGATTGCGCGAACAGCTCGCGGCCGCCTGCTCGGACCTGAACGTGCGGGGCGTGGCGGCTGCGAAAACTGCTTCGTTTGGCTCCACCATGCCCCCTCATTCGCTACAACGGATGCCACGCCATGGTGCAGCGCGGCCCCGCGATTCGCATTATCGACCTGCATCCCGACAAGTCAAACCCTTGAAATCCGTCATCTTGTACGGCAGCGGTTCGGCGCACGCGCCGGCGTTGCGACCCGACAGCACCCACACAAAGGGCGGTACGTTCAGCGGGGCGCCTGATCGGCGGCAACGCGCGACAGCACGCGGGCAAAGGCGCGTGAGGCGGCGGACGGGATTTCCTCGGCGCGGGTCATCATTCCGACCGGACCGACTGTGGCCGAGGTGTCTATATCGAGCGGAACCAGCCTGCCCTCGCGGATATCGCCTGCGACAACGCCCCGGCTGATGAACCAGACTGTGTTGGGGTCGGCCAGCGTCACCGCGCGGCCAAAGGCCGAGGACGCGGATTCGATCCGGTTGCGGAACAGCGGTATCCCCTGCGCGATCAGCAGCCGGGCGACCAGCGGCCGGATCGCCGAATCCCGGGGCGGATAGAGCACCCGGAACGCATCGAGATCCTCGAACCGGCGCACCCCGGCCGCAGGACTGCCCGGCGCGGTCACGACCACGACATCCTCGGTATAGAGCTGGCGAAAACTGAGACCGTCCATGGTTTCCGGCCGCCCCAGCCGCCCGACGACGATATCGAGGCCCCCGCTTCTGATCCGCGCTGTCAGATCGTGGTGCGGCCCTTCGTGAATCTCCAGCAGTGCGTCCCGGTTCTGTTCGGTGAATTCCAGCACCGCGCGTGTCAGCAACTGCGACGCGACACTGGGCAACGCGCCGATTTTCAGATGCCCGGATGCGTCGCCTGCACCCTGGACGCTCCGCAGCCCGTGCCGCAACGCCGCGGTGCTTTGTTCGGCGAATTGCAGGAACACCTCGCCCTCGGGCGTCAGTTGCACGCCGGAGCGGCTGCGATCCATCAGCTTCGTGCCGACGATCTCTTCCAGTTCCTTCAGGGTGCGCGATATCGCCGGCTGGGTCAGATGCAGCTGTTCCGCCGCGCGTTTGAGACTGCGCGCCCGCGCGATTGCACTGAAGGCATCGAGATGCCGGAACTTGATACGCCTGTCCAAATATATCCCCTTAGTTACCAAATTTGTAAATCAAATTGGCAAACAACTCAATTTCATTACCAACCACAATATGCATAAATATCCGGGTGATCGGGGAGGTCAGCATGAAAACACAGGTGGCGATCATAGGCGGCGGCCCGTCGGGGCTGCTGTTGTCGCAACTGCTGCACATGCGCGGCATCGACAACGTGGTGCTGGAACGCAAGACCAAGGACTATGTGCTGGGCCGCATCCGCGCGGGCGTTCTCGAACAGGGGCTCGTCCGGCTGATGGAGGAGGCAGGCTGCGCCGAGCGACTGCATGCCGAGGGGTTCGTCCATGACGGCACCCTGGTGTCCTACGGTGACGAGATCTTTCGCATCGATTTCACCGAACACACCGGAACGCCGGTGATCGTCTACGGTCAGACCGAGGTGACGCGCGACCTGTACGAAGCGCGCGAAAAAGCCGGTGGCCGGATCGAATTCAACGTCGCGGATGTCGAGCTTCACGATGCCGACACGGACACGCCCCATGTGACCTATACCGTCGATGGCACCACGCGGCGCCTCGACTGCGATTTCGTCGCCGGCTGCGACGGGTTCCATGGCGTCAGCCGCCAGACCATCCCGCTGACCGTGCGTCGGGAATACGAAAAGATCTATCCCTTCGGCTGGCTCGGCATCCTGTCGGAAACGCCGCCGGTGAACGACGAACTGATCTATTCGAATTCGGCCCGGGGGTTCGCGCTGTGTTCGATGCGCAACGAAAATCTCAGCCGGTACTACATCCAGTGTTCATTGTCGGACAGCCCGGATGACTGGACAGACGACGCGTTCTGGCAGGAACTCAAACGCCGCATCCCCGCCGAACAGGCAAGCAAACTGGTCACCGGCCCGTCCATCGAGAAGAGCATCGCGCCGCTGCGGTCCTTCGTGACCGAACCGATGCGCTGGGGCCGGCTGTTCCTGTGCGGCGATGCCGCGCATATCGTGCCGCCCACGGGGGCAAAGGGTCTGAACACCGCCGCCTCGGACGTGCATTACCTCTATCACGCGCTGCGCGATTTCTACGAAAACGGATCGTCCGCCGGAATCGACAGCTATTCGGAAAAGGCCCTGAAACGGGTATGGAAGGCCGAACGGTTCTCGTGGTGGTTCTCGTCGCTGCTGCACCGCTATCCCGACCAGTCCGAATTCGACCTGAAGATGCAGATTGCCGAGCTGGAATTCCTGCGTTCGAACGCGGCCGCACAGAATGCAATGGCGCAGAACTATGTGGGATTGCCCTATTGATGCGGGCCGTGGCTGCACATGATACCGGGCTGACCAGCGCGGGATTACCAACCGCCCCCGCCGATATCCCGCCCCGGCCACTGGAGGAACAGATCGATGTCCGAACGTTTTGAAAAAGGCATGGCCACCCGGCGCGCCGTGCTGGGCGACGCCCATGTGGACCGGGCCGAAGCGGCCAAGACCGAATTCGACCGGCCGTTTCAGACCATGATCACCGAAGGGGCCTGGGGTACGCTATGGGCCGATGACACGATCAGCCGCCGCGACCGGTCGATGCTGACGCTCGCCCTGCTGGCCGCCACCGGGAATTTCGAGGAGATTCCGATGCATATCCGCGCCACCGCGAACACCGGCGCCAGCAAGGATGACGTGATACAGGCCTTTCTGCACGTCGCGGTCTATGCAGGTGTGCCCAAGGCCAACCACGCGATCAAACTGGCCAAACAGACCTTTGCCGAGATGGAGGAAAGCGCATGACAACGCCCGCCGAATATTATCAGCGCGACCGGGGCAGACACCCGCGCGCCCTTACCCCGGACTACAAGACATCGGTTGCCCGCTCTCCGCGGCTTTCGCTCATCAGCCTGCAGCAATCGGTCAGCGAAATCACCGGTCCCGTCTTCGGTCACAACGATTTCGGCCCGCTCGATCACGACCTGATCAAGAACTATGCCAAGGACGGCGACCCGATCGGGGAACGGATCATCGTGCATGGCCGCGTGCTGGACGAAGACGCGCGCCCCGTGCCGAACACGCTGGTGGAAATCTGGCAGGCCAATGCGGGCGGGCGCTATCGCCACAAGAAAGATACCTATCTGGCGCCCATCGACCCGAATTTCGGCGGCTGCGGGCGCACGATGACCGGCGAGGACGGGCGCTATGTCTTCCGCACCGTCAAACCCGGCGCATATCCCTGGCGCAACATGGTCAACAACTGGCGGCCCGCGCATATCCATGTCAGCGTGTTCGGCCGGTCGTTCAGCCAGCGCCTGATCACGCAGCTCTATTTCGAGGGCGATCCGCTGATCCCGCTCTGCCCGATCGTGCAAACGCTGTCCGACGCGGATGCCATCGACCAACTGACCGCCAAACTGGACATGAACGCGACGATCCCGCTGGATACGATCGCCTACAAGTTCGACATCGTGCTGCGCGGCCGCCGCTCGACGATGTTCGAAAACCGCCTGGAGGGGAACTGACATGCAAAAGCTGGAGTATCTCAAAGAAACGCCATCGCAGACCGCCGGGCCTTATGTGCATATCGGGCTGGCGCCGGGCGCGGCGGGGTTCGACATCTATGACCGCGAACTGGGCTGGGATATCGCCGGTCCGAACGCAAAAGGCGAACGCATCCGCGTCGAGGGGCTGGTCATCGACGGCACCGGCAGCCCGATCAAGGACGTGCTGCTCGAGGCCTGGCAGGCCAATGCCGACGGCCATTATGCCCACCCCGAAGGCGGCGGGCCGGTTGAGGACAGGTTTCGCGGCTGGGGCCGTGTCATCACCGATTTCGAAACCGGCGAATGGGCGTTCGAGACCGTCAAACCCGGCGCGGCCATGGGGCGGTCCGGGCGGCTGATGGCACCGCATATCAGCCTGTGGGTCGTGGCGCGCGGCATCAATATCGGTCTCAACACCCGCATGTATTTCGACGACGAACCCGAGGCCAACGCCGCCGACCCGGTGCTGAACCTGATCGAATGGGAAAACCGGCGCCCGACGCTGATCGCCCGACGCAGCGAACGGGATGGAAAGGCGGTTTACCGGTTCGACATCCGTATCCAGGGGGATAACGAAACCGTCTTTTTCGACATCTGAACCTGGCACGGCCCGCGGCCGGACATGAACGGACAGGTCCTTACAGGACCTGTCCGATGGTCTTGGTTTTCTCGACCGTTTCCTGCCATTCCAGCGCCGGATCTGACGCGGCCACGATCCCGCCACCGACATGCAGCAGAATCCAGTTCTGCAGCACACGGGCCGAGCGCAGATTGACGTAGAGCCGCGTGCCCTCACCGATGAGCTTCGGCCCCAGATAACCGGTGTAGAAGCTCCGCGTATCGCCCTCTTCGGCCAGGATAAAATCATAGGCTCCGGCGCGGGGCATTCCGCACACGGCCGACGTCGGGTGCAGGCGGCGCAACAGACCGGCAAGCTGTGGCTCGGGTGCCGGTGACGCGCTGAAATCAGAGCGGAGGTGATACAGGTTGGCGGCGCGCACCGTGGCAGGCGGCGTTTCGCTGACACCGGCAATACCTTCGGCGGCAAAGGCATCGCGAATGAAGGACGCGACAAACCCCTGTTCCTCGACGATCTTGTCGGACCAGATCAGGTCGGCCGGATCGGTGTCCGGGTCCGGCCATTGCGTGCCCGCCAGCGCCATCGTGCGCACGCCATCGCCATCGGCGTGCAGCAGGATTTCCGGCGTCGCGGTCAGCCATGTCCCCGTCGGTTGCGACGACACCAGCGACACAAAGGCATGGGGATGCACCCGCGCCAGATCGTCGGCCAGAGCGCAGAGATCATGCCCGGCAGGCAGATCGCGCGCGTCCACGCGGGACAGCACGATCTTGTCACAGGACCCGGCGCGGATCGCGGCAACGGCGCGCGCCACGCGGGCCTCGTACTCCGGGGCCGACGTGGGCTCGGGTACCGGCACCGGGCTCGGCGGTGCCTGAACGACGCCGCCCCCCGCCCCCTCGGCCAGTCGCGATTGCGCAGGTGTGACCGGCGTTTCGGAAAACCCCTCGCCGGTCCAGAACCGTGCGCCCTCGGCCGTGAGCAGCACATCGGCGGGCAGATGCCAGGCGCGGTTGCCGTCATCTGTCCGAAACGGCGCCATCACAAAGGCGGGTTGCCGGCCGGTCCCTCCGAACACGGGTTCGACCTGCGGCGCGCGGGTTCCACAGATCATCCGGAACCCGTCATCGCCGGGTTCACGCCAGAGCGCAAAGGGCAGGTTTTCGGTCGCGCACAGCCAGCATGCCGCGCGTTGTTGCGGGGTGATCTTTGTCATCGGTCGCGCCTCCTGTGACGTCGATAGTGCCCCGGCGGGCCCGCGCAGCTCCACAGCGATGTTTGCAACAAGGCATAGAGACAGACTATGGCCGCGCCTGTTCGTCCGCGTCACATTCGTTCGGAAAGCCCAGTTCGTTCACCGCTTGCACAAGGCTCGCCAGCACCGTCTGAACCTCGGCCCCGTCGCTCTTGTCGGCCAGACAATGCAGCAGCACCGGCTGGCGTGGCGATCCGACCAGAGGAAGCACTGTCAGCCCCGGATCGCTGAGCCCGAGGCTCGACAGTTCGTCCTGCAACGCGATACCGAATCCCTCGCGCATCAGATAGGGCGCGGACTGGGCAAAGCGTGTCTCGATAGAGATGTTGGGCTCGATCCCGGCCTGATCGAAAATGCCGCGCACGAACCGGCCATGCGGCGTGTTGGGGTGAAAGAAGATCAGCGGCTCGGTGGCGATGTCGTGGATCGTCACCCTGCCCTGCGCGGCAAGCGGATGATCGGACGGCACCACGCAGACCATGCCGATGGACGACACCCGAAACGAGGTGATGCCGGGGTCCTCGATCGGAAAGATCGTGATCGTGCAATCGCCTTCGGCAAACCACAGATAGTCGCGGTTCTGCATCATCGACAGCGTGTCCATACGCAGCTGTGTCCCCGGCCGACGGCGGGCGAAAATCGACAGCGTGCGGGGACCGAGCCCCTGACTGACCGAGGGGGATACCCCCATGCGGAACACGGAATGCTGACCGCGCACGACCTCCATCACGGTCTGCGACAGTTGTTCGAACGCGGACATCGACGGGGTGGTCGCCTCAAAGATCTGCTGCGCGGTCGAATTCGGTCGCAGACGGGTACCGGAGCGATCGAACAGCGAAACGCCCAGCACGTCCTCCAGCCGCTTCAGGGTATTGGTTGCGGTGGGTTGCGCGATGCCCAGCATCTGCGCGGCACCGCTGATCGAACCGGTCAGCATGACCGCCCGGAATACCTCGAGCTGGCGAAACGTGATCATTCAGAATGTCCGCGAACAGACCTGTCGGGCTTGACAGCCCGGATTTTGTAGAGAGATTTCAGGCGCTATGCAAATATGTCATCCGATATGACCCAAACCGCCACTCACTACCCCGATGCAGGCGCCCGCGTCGCCTTCATGATCGGGCATCCGGTTGCACATACCGCCTTGCCCGCCCAGATCAACGCGCACGCGGCTGAGCGGCGCGCCGGGTTCGTCATGGTGCCCGTCGATCTGCGCCCGGCCGCGCTGCCGGAGTTTCTCAACAGCCTTCGGGACATCGCCAACTGCGCCGGAGCGGTTCTGACCGCGCCGCACAAACAGGCGGCGGCCGGTCTCGTCGATGACCGAACAGCGGCGGCCGATCTGGTCGGGGCGGTCAATCTCGTCAGGCGGCGCGAGAATGGCCGGCTTTCCGGCGACAACACCGACGGAGAGGGGTTCGTCGCGGCCCTGCGCAGTTCGGGGTTCAGGATAGAAACGGCGCGCGTACTGCTGTTCGGATGCGGCGGTGCCGGTGCGGCCATCGCGGCGGCG
>CAYGNB010000052.1:7350-12608 GCA_964351135.1 uncultured Rhodobacterales bacterium
AGCCACCCCGCCCAAACGCCGTTCCTGCAAGAGGCCGCACGGCGCGGCGCGTGCATCCAGACCGGACCCGAGATGGCCCGCGGTCAAATGCCGCTGATCATGAAACAATTCGGGTGGCGCGCATAATATAGTGCGACGCTATGGGCAGCCGGAGAGATCACGCTTTCCTCACCCGTCGAATTACGTCAGACTTATCGCGCCATTCGCCGCCGGTGCACATTCTGCACGCGTCGGTGGCCAAGACATGAAAACACCAAGGGAGGAATCATGTTGAACGCAAAGTTGACACGCCGGCGCTGGCTCGCCGGCCTGATGGTGGCGGCCACCGGTTTCGCCGGGCTGACCGCAACCGCATCGCTGGCACAGGACAAGGTCACGCTGGGCGCACTGCGCTTTACCAGCCACGGCGCGGGCTTTGTCGCCTTCGAAAAGGGCTATTTCGCTGACGAAGGCATCGACCTCGAGCTCGAATTCTTCCAGGCGGCGCAGCCGATTGCCGTCGCCACCGCCAGCGGCGATGTAGATTTCGGCGTCACCGGCGTGACCGGCGGGCTGATGAACCTGGCGGAAAAGAACGCCATCCGCATCGTCGGCGGCGTTCTGCATGAAAAGAAGGGCTATGACGGCATGATGGTGCTGGCGTCGAACCAGGCCTACGACGCCGGGCTGACATCCATCGACGACATGCCCGGCCATTCGGTGTCGATGACCCAGGTCGGCTCGACCTTTCACTACATGACCAGCCGCATCGCCGAGGCCAAGGGCTGGGACATGTCCGAAATGAAGATGGTGCCGCTGCAGAAGGTCGGCGCCATGGTGGCTGCGATCAAGTCGGGCCAGACCGATATCATGATCATGGTGCCCCATATCGCCAAGGCACTGGCCGGGTCCGGCGCGGCCAAGGAAATCGGCTGGCTCAACGAATATGTCGAATACCAGATCTCGACCATGATCACGAGCGTCGACAACATCGAGAACAACCGCGACATGGTCGAGCGGTTCATTCGCGCCTACTCCAAGGGCATCGCTGATATGAACCGTGTCTTCCTCGATCCGAATGCCGACCCGGCGGAAAAGGAAGAACTGACGAAGATCATCCACAAATACGTCTACGCCGACCGACCCTATGAAAAGGCCGCACCGTCGATCCAGAACGGCGCCATGTTCCTGAACGAAGGGGCGGCGCTGAACGTAACCGACATCGCCAAGCAGATGCAGTGGTTCACGGACGAGGGTCTGGTCGATGCCGATCTGACCGTGGAACAGCTGGTCGATACCAGCTTTGTCGAGTCCTACTGAAGCCGGGGCCCGGGGATGGATCTGAAGGTCAGAAACCTGTCGCATCGCTATGACGATCTCGAGGTGTTGCGCAACATCGACCTGACGATTTCGCAGGGTGAAATCGTCTGCGTGATCGGTCCCTCGGGCTGTGGGAAATCGACATTGCTGCGGCTTTTGGGCGGGCTGGAACGTCCGACCGAAGGCAGTGTGATGCAAGTGGGAGAGCCGCCCGCCGGCTCTCTCAACCCGCTGACCTATGTGTTTCAGGACTTCGCACTCTTGCCCTGGCGCACGGTCGAGAAAAACATCTCGCTGGTTCTCGAAAGCCATCGGCTCGACCCGGCCGAGATGGAGGCCCGGATCGCCGACGTGCTGGAACGGACGCGGCTGTCCGATTTCCGCAAGGCGGTCCCGAAACAATTGTCCGGCGGGATGAAACAACGGGTTGCCATCGCCCGGGCCCTCGCGGTCAATCCGGCGGTGCTGATGATGGACGAACCGTTATCGGCGCTCGACAGTCAGACCCGCGAATTGCTGATGGACGACCTGATCGACCTGTGGACGCGGGAAAACTTTACCTCGTGCTACATCACCCACAACCTGGCCGAGGCCGTCAGGCTGGGCCACAAGGTGGTGGTCCTGTCGCGCCGCCCCGGCGTCATCCGGGAGATCGTCGAAATCGACATGCCGCTGGTTGACCGCACCGTGTCGAACACCGAGATCGGCGAAATCCAGCAGCGGCTGTGGAACATGATGCGCGACGAGGCCCAAAGCGCGGACATGGAACTGGCCGGCGGGTAACCCCCGGCGCCGTCCCCTTCTCCCTGCCCCGAACAACGCTCTGAACAGCAAGAGGATCTGCCGTGGTCGACCTGCCCGTCAACAGCACTCAGGACAGTGCAACCGAACGCCCCGTGCCGTTCCGCGGCGGTGGCTTTCTGCCCCGGCCGCGGCGGTTCGTGGGTATCGCCGTTTTCGCGGCGATCCTGATCTTGTGGGAACTCGGGTCGCGGCTGGGCATCATCTCGGCGCTCGTGCTGCCCGCCCCCAGCGAAGCCTTCGAGGCGCTGGCCGATCTCGCCCGGTCGGGCAACCTGCAGAAACATCTCAGCGCCTCGCTGCAACGGCTCGTCATCGGGTTCACCTGCGGCTCCATCCTGGGGCTGATCGTCGGAACCGCGATCGGGCTGAATTCGCTGGCGCGCGCGAGCCTCTCGCCGCTGGTCTCGGCGATCTTTCCGATCCCGAAAATCGCGCTGCTGCCGCTCTTCATCATCTGGTTCGGCATCGGCGAGGGTTCCAAGGTGGCAACGATCCTGTTCGGATCGTTCTTTCCCACCGTCATCGCCACCTATGGCGGCATCGACAATGTCGATCGTGCGCTGATCCGCATGGGGCAGAGCTTCAACCTGTCGCGCTGGGACATCATCCGCAAGATCGTGCTGCCCGCCGCCCTGCCCGCGATCCTGTCGGGCATGCGTATCTCGGCCTCGATTTCGATCATCCTGCTGGTTGCCGCCGAAATGATCGGCGCCGAATACGGCATCGGGGCCTATGTGCTGCTGGCCGGCAATCTGATGTCTACCGATCAGCTGATCGCCGGGGTCGCGATGCTGTCGACGCTGGGGCTGATCGTGAACTGGCTGATCGGCCGGGCCGAACGCTATTTCCTGAGCTGGAGAAACTGATGCCGCGCCACGAAACTCAATACGACGTCGTGGTTGCCGGCGGTGGTGCCGGCGGGGTCGGCGCGGCGCTTGGCGCGGCCAGGGCCGGCGCACGGGTCGCGCTGGTCGAGAAATACGGGTTCCTGGGCGGCGCCGCGACCAACGCGCAGGTGCTGGCCTATTGCGGGTTCTTTCATCAAGGCGACGAACCGGTCCAGGCCGTGGCCGGAGCCGGTGAAATCGTGCTGGACGAAATGCGCCGGCTCGGCGTCGATTGCGCACCTTACCATTCACCGACAACCGGCAACTGGATCGTGCTGCTCGATCCCGAACGGCTCAAGGTCGCGCTGGACCGGGTGCTCATGGCGCATGGCGTCGACGTCTATCTGCACAGCCGGGTCGCGGCGGCCAGCCGCACTGCCGATCGCGTCGAAAGCGTGACGGTTGCCGGAATGGATGGCCGGTCGCGCCTGATCGCAGAGAGCTTTGTCGATGCCAGCGGCGATGCCAATCTGGCACTGGTGCTGGGGCAGCAGATGCGCCGTGGCGATGGCGAGGGCCGGATTCAGGCCTACTCGATGCCGATCCGGGTCAGCGGTCTGGCGGCGGATACCAGAATCGACCGGGCGCGCATGATGCAGGCTATCGAGCTGTTCAACACGCGGTCGCCCCACCGGATCGACCGCACCGATGGCGGGATCTACACGCGGGTGCCCGCATCTTCGGATTTCTGGTGGCTGGTGATCGACCGGGCCATGCCAGACCTGTCATCGCAGAGCTTTACCCGCGCCGAACAGACCGGGCGGGAAATGGCGCTGCTGCTGGTCGACGTGCTGCGTGAAACCGTCCCCGGCTTCGAGGGCGCGTGGCTCGCGCAGACCGGCCCGCAGATCGGTGTGCGCGAAACCCGCCACCCGGCAGCGCGGTACGAGATCGGGCATAGCGACGTGATCCGCGGGCGGCTGCGTGAAGATGGGGTGGCCCGCGCCGCCTGGCCGATCGAGCTGCATTCCGAGGCGGGCAAACCGATCTACGAACATGTCGGCAGCAAGGGGTATTACCACATCCCGCTCGACGCGCTGCACGCCCGCGGGTTGGAAAACCTGTGGTATGCGGGGCGTGTGATCGGCGCCGACCCGCGCGCCTATGGGTCGATCCGGGTGATGGGCACCGCCTTTGCCAGCGGCGACGCCGCCGGTGTCGCCGCTGCCCTGACCGCCCGGACCGGCGCCGCACCGGATGCAGGGCCGGTGCGGGCCGCGTTGCAGGATCTCGGCGCGCTGATCTGACGACCGGCCTTGCGCGTCCAAGCTATTCGGCCGCGCGGGTCGTTGTGGCGCGTTCGACCAGCCGTGTGACCGCGTTTTCGATCATGCGAATGCCGGCCTCCTGCCCGAGAGACATGATGGATTCGGGATGGAACTGGACCGCCGCCACCGGCAGGTCGGCATGTTCCAGGCCCATCACCACGTCATCCGCCGTGCTGGCCGTCACTCTCAACACATCCGGCAGGGTATCGCGCCGTGCAAACAGTGAATGATACCGCCCGATGGTGATCTGTTCGGGCAGATCGGCGAACACGGTCCCGGCATCGTGCACGGTGACCCGCGACGGTTTGCCGTGCATCGGTTCGTCGAGCTGCGCCAGCTCTGCCCCGAAATACTCGGCAATCGCCTGCAAACCCAGGCAGACCCCGAACACCGGCAGGCCCCGCCCCAGCGCCAGGTCGATCGTCGCCCGGCAATCGAAATCACGCGGGTTGCCGGGGCCCGGCGACAGCACCACCAGATCGGGACGATAGCTGTCCAGCACGTCCTCGGCCAGCGGGCTGCGCGTGGTCATGACCTCGGCCCCGGTCTGCCGGAAATAGTTGGCCAGCGTGTGCACGAAACTGTCTTCGTGATCGACCAGCAGGATCCGGCGGCCCGTTGCCACCGGCGCACGCCAGCCATCCCCGGCGGCCTCGTTGGACCGCATGTCGCCGCGCACCGCTGCGCGCATCGCCGAAGCCTTCAGTTCGGTTTCGGCCTCTTCCTCTTCGGGGTTGCTGTCGTTGAGCAGCGTGGCCCCGGCGCGCACTTCGGCAACGCCGTTCTTGATGCGAACCGTGCGCAAGGTCAGCCCGGTGTTCATATCGCCGTTGAACTGCACCGCGCCGATCGCGCCACCATACCAGTACCGCGCGGATTTCTCATGCGCCTCGATGAACCGCATCGCCCAGAGTTTCGGCGCGCCGGTCACGGTCACCGCCCAGGCGTGGGACAGGAAGGCATCGAACGCGTCCATGTCTTCACGCAGCACGCCCTCGAT
>CAYGNB010000053.1:0-2516 GCA_964351135.1 uncultured Rhodobacterales bacterium
CCGATGATGCGCGGCAGTTTCGCCAGTTCGCCCATGGTTTCCGGCGTCATGTCGACCACCGAACGGCCGGGGATGTTGTAGATGATGATCGGCAGATCGCAGCAATCGTGCAGCGCGGTGAAATGGGCGATCAGCCCGCGCTGGGTCGGCTTGTTGTAATAGGGCGTCACGACCAGCGCGGCATCGGCGCCGACGGCCTTGGCATGCTGCATGAAGCGCGCCGATTCGACGGTGTTGTTCGACCCCGCGCCAGCGATCACCGGCACCCGCCCATCGGCGGCGCGAACGACCTCGGCAACCACGATTTCATGCTCCTCGTGGGTCAGTGTGGGGCTTTCGCCGGTCGTGCCTACGGGCACCAGCGCGGACGAGCCTTCGGCGATCTGCCAGTCCACCAGCCGTTTGAGCGTATCCAGATCCAGCGCGCCGTTGGCGAACGGAGTGACGAGGGCTGGCATCGAGCCTTGGAACATGGGTGCTCTCCTTGGTCGGTCATCCGGTTCTGACGCATTTGGCACGAATGTGAGTTGATTGCCGCGCGCCAGCCGGTATCGTCTCAGCCTCTAGCGTTTGAGAGGCGGGAAATGCAAGGGATGACACGCATCGCGGTGCTGGCGGCCTGTCTTTGGACGACCGTATTGGGCGGCATCCTGAGCGCGCCGTCGGAGGCGCAGTCAGCGCAGACGCTGAACGCCGCCTTCGAGCAAATGCGCGCGGGCGACTGGAATGCGGCGCTGGCGGCGGCCGGCGCGCCGGGATCGGTATCGCGCGACATCGTCGAATGGCACCGGCTGCGGGCGGGCGGCGGATCGGCTGCGGACGCGATGGAGTTTCTCGACCGCCGCCCGGACTGGCCGGGGCTGGCCTGGCTGCGCCGGCGCAGCGAACCCGCCATTGTCAGCGCCGGGCGCGACGCGATGGTTGCTTTCTTTGCCGAAAATCCGCCGCAAACGCCCGAGGGCGTGCTGGGCCATGCTGCCGTATTGGCCGCCACAGGCAACGAGGGTGACGCCGAAGCCGAACTGGTGATGGCCTGGCGCACGATGCCGATGGGCGCCACCGTGCAGGGCGATTACCTCGAAAAACACCGCAAGCTGCTGACGCCACATCACGCCGCGCGGCTCGACCGGATGTTGTGGGACGGCCACATGGAGAGCGCCCGGCGGATGGTGCCGCTGGTGGACGAGGGCCAAGGCAAGCTCGCCGAAGCGCGGATCGCGCTCTATGACATGGCCCCCGGCGTGGATACGCGAATCGAGGCGGTCCCCGAATCGCTGCGCGATGCGCCGGGTCTGGCCCATGCGCGATTCGTCTGGCGCGACCGCAAGAAGGGCCGCGACGAAGACGCCATCGAGCTGCTGCTGGAACGCAGCAAGACCCCCGCCCTGCTGGGCGAGCCGGACAAATGGGCGAAACGCCGGGTGGCCCTGGCCCGGCAGGACATGCGCAATGGCAACCCCGAACGAGCCTATCGCATTGCCAGCGTTCACCACACCACACCCGAAGCGGGGTACATCTATGCGGATCTGGAATGGACCGCGGGGTTCATCGCGCTGAGGCTGCTGGGGGATCCGGCGACCGCGCTGCGCCATTTCCAGCGTTTCGAGGCCGCCGTCGCATCGCCCATTTCCAAGGGGCGCGCGGGATACTGGATCGGCCGCGCGCAAGAGGCGTTGGGCAACCCGGACGGGGCGCAGGCGGGATACGCGCTGGGAGCGGGGTATCAAACGTCGTTCTATGGCCTGCTGGCGGCGGAACAAATCGGGCGCGGGTTCGACAGTAATCTGGCCGATCCGCCGGTGCTGCCAGACTGGCGTGAGGCCGGCTTCATGCAGTCCAGCGTGCTGGAAGCGGCGCTACTGCTGCTGAAGGCAGGCGAAGACGGGCTGGCCGAACGGTTCCTGACCCATCTGGTCGAAACGCTCGACCCGGTCGCGGCCGGGCAACTCGGCAACATGGTAATCGACATGGGGCACCCGCATCTCGCGGTGATGATCGGAAAACGCGCGGCGCGCGGCGGTGTCGTGTTGCCCGCCGCCTATTACCCGTTGCATCCTCTCGCCGATCTGGACCTGCCCATGGCCCAGGAGATGACGCTGGCGATCGCGCGCCGCGAAAGCGAATTCGACCCGGTCGTGGTCAGCCATGCGGGCGCGCGGGGATTGATGCAGGTCATGCCGACAACCGCCGAAGCGGTGGCGGCCGACATGGGCATCCTCGCCAGCCACCGCAGCGAAATGCTGCTATCCGACTGGCGGTACAACGCCAAGCTGGGCGCACGGTATCTGGCCGGGCTGGCCGGCGACCTGAAGGGCAACGTCGTGATGATGTCAGCCGGATACAATGCCGGGCCGGGACGGCCGATCCGCTGGGCGCAAACCTATGGCGATCCACGCACCGGAGCCGTGGACATCGTCGACTGGATCGAGATGATCCCCTTTGACGAAACCCGCAATTATGTGATGCGGGTCACCGAAAGCCTGCCGATCTACCGCGCCCGGCTGGGCAAGGCGCCG
>CAYGNB010000053.1:2616-5829 GCA_964351135.1 uncultured Rhodobacterales bacterium
GCATAGCGGGTCAGCAGCGCGTAAAGCGCGAACATCAGCGCCGAAATCAGCGGGATCACCGCCCAGGGGTCGAACACGCCCATGCCCGGCTGCAGGATCACCAGCACGCCGATGCAACCGATCATGATCGCCATCCAGCGCCGCCATCCCACGCGTTCACCCAGCACCGGCCCGCTCAGCGCCGCGACCATGAGCGGATAACAGATGAACACCGCCATGCTTTCGATCAGGCCCAGCACGGTAAAGCCGAACACGGCGACGCAGATTTCGCCCGCCAGCAGCAGCCCCCGCGTGATCTGAAGCCGGGGCTGATCGGTGCGCACCGCCGCGCGCAGCCCGCCGGGCGCGCGCGCCGCCAGCGCGATCACGAAGGCTGCGAAGAACCAGTAGCGGATCATCACCACCATGTAGGTGTTGTAGGTTCCGGCCAGATGCCGGGAAATGCCGTCCTGCAGCGCGAACACGACGGTGGACGCGATCATCAGCGCGATCCCGGCGGGCACATTGTTCTGTTGGGCGACGACGTTCCGATCACTCATCGCAGAACCCCGCGCGTCATGTGCCGCTTGCGGCCGTATCCGGGCACGCGGGTGACTGCAAACCCGGCAGCCTCCAGCCCGCGGCGCACGACACCGGCAGCGGTATAGGTCGCCACTGTACCGCCGGGTCCGGTGTGGCAGGCGACCTGTTCCAACAACGTTTCATCCCACAGCTCGGGGTTCTTCGCCGGCGCGAAGCCGTCGAGAAACCACGCATCCGCGCACCCGGCCCATCGCGGCAGGGTGGCGCGGGCGTCACCTTCGATCACCTCGATCTGCAACGTTCCCAGATCGCAGCGCCCCGTCCCCGGCCAGACCGCGAGAAACCGTTCCGCATAGGCACCCAGTTCAGGGAATCCGGCCAGCGCGCGCGCCATGTCGCCGGGCACCATCGGGTAGGCTTCGAAGCTGGTGAACCGCAATGGCCCCGCCGGCCCCGCCGCCTCCCACGCGGCCCAGGCGGCGAGCAGGTTCAGCCCGGTCCCGAACCCCAGTTCGGCAATGTGGAATCCGGGCCGGAACCGGTCCGGCAGGTCGTTGCCATCGAGAAAGACGTGACGGGTCTCGGCCAGCCCGTCGTTGAGCGAAAAATAGGGATCGTCGAACCGTGCCGAAACCGGCACGCGCCCGTCGCGCCAATGCAGTTCTGCCCGCCGCTCGCCCATGCTAGCCTGTCCGAGAATATGCCGTTCGCGGCGACACTGGCGAAAGGCTGGGGAATTGGCAATGGTCGATGTAACGGTGCGCGGCGCGGGGATCTTTGGCCTGTCAATCGCCTGGACCTGCGCCCGGCGCGGAGCCGCCGTGCGGGTGGTGGACCCGCACGGCCCCGGCGCGGGGTCGAGCGGCGGGCTGGTCGGCGCGCTGGCCCCGCATGTTCCGGAAAACTGGAACGACAAGAAGGCGTTTCAGCTCGACAGCCTGCTGATGGCCGAAACGTTCTGGGCCGATGTCGAGGCAACTGGCGGCGTGTCGCCGGGTTATGCACGCACCGGCCGGTTGCAGCCGGTGGCGGACGAGACGGCACTGGCGCTGGCACGGCAGCGGGCGCAAGGGGCGGAAACGCTGTGGCGCGGACTGGCCGACTGGCGCGTGGTCGAGGCGGCGAAACTTGGCGGCTGGACCCCACCCAGCCCGACCGGATACGTGATCCACGACACGCTCAGCGCCCGGATGCACCCGCGCCGCGCCTGCGCCGCGCTGGCCGCCGGGTTGCGGGTTCTGGGGATCGAGATCACGACCGAAGCCCCCGATGCGGGCCGGGTTGTGCAGGCCACCGGCCATGCCGGGCTGGCCGACCTGAACACAGCGTTGGGACGGACCGTCGGTAGCGGGGTCAAGGGTCAGGCGGCCCTGCTGCGTTTCGACACGCATGACACGCCCCAGATCTTTGCCGACGGCGTGCATATCGTTCCCCATACGGATGGCACGCTGGCGGTGGGCTCGACCAGCGAACGGGATTGGGACGACCCGACCGCCACCGATGCGGCGCTCGACGCGGTGATCGACCGCGCGGTAGCGGCGATGCCTGTGCTGCATGGCGCCCAGGTGATCGAACGCTGGGCCGGTATCCGCCCGCGTACCCGGTCGCGCGCGCCGATGCTGGGCGCACATCCGCTCTATCCGGGCCAGTTCATCGCCAATGGCGGGTTCAAGATCGGGTTCGGCATGGCGCCCAAGGTGGCGGAGGTCATGGCCGACCTGCTGCTGGAGGAGCTCGACACGATCCCCGACGGGTTCCGGCCCGAAGCCTCGCTCTAGCCGGTTTGTGCCACAGGTGTGGCGGTTGCGCTTATCGCCAGCCGCCCGTCCGGCCCCCGCACCCAGAAATCGTGGCCGTTGCGGCAGAGGGTGCCGGTTTCGAAATGCATCAGCGGCGACGAGGCGCGAAAACTGAATTCGCTCAGAGGGCCCATCAGATCCTCGGCCAGCAGCATAAGGTTCTGCGCCAGCAACGGGCCGTGCACCACCAGCCCGTCATAGCCTTCGACATCGCGGGCATAATCGAGATCGTAATGGATGCGATGCCCGTTGAAAGTCAGCGCCGAATAGCGAAACAGCAGCGTTGAATCGAACGCGATGTCGCGCGCGTCGGTTTCGTCGGTACGGGCAACCGGGGCCTGCGGGCGTGGTGCATCGCGGTGCGGGTCCTGCCTATAGACGAGATCCTGCCATTCGGTCAGGCACAGCTCGCCACCCTGCCGGATCTCGTGGCGCAGCGTGACAAAGCCCAGCGGCCCGGTGCGCCCGTGTTTATGCTCGGCGCTTTCCACCACGCTCAGCCGTTCGGCCGGCGCGCCCGCGCGCAGCGGCGCGATGAACCGGAGCCTGCCGCCGGCCCACATCCGGCGCGGCAGGCCCAGATCGGGGATCAGCCCGCCCACCCTGGGATGACCGTCGCGGCCCAGCGCATCGGGCGGATGCGGCGTCCAGAAATAGAGCTGGTGGAAGAACGGGGGCAATGGCGTGCCCGCCTCGATATCCGGCACCTGCCCCAGCGCCGCCTGAAACGCCCGGGCGCGGGCCGGGTCGATCAGGTCCGACTGGGTTTCGCTGGCACTGTGCACCGGTTTCATGGTCAAAGGGTAGGACCGCCGGTCCCAAAGGACAACCGCACATGAAGCCGCAGCTTGCCACGCTCGACCACCTTGTCCTGACCGTGTCCGACATGGAC
>CAYGNB010000053.1:5929-12531 GCA_964351135.1 uncultured Rhodobacterales bacterium
GTCGATCTATCTGCGCGATCCCGACGGCAACCTGATCGAGATTGCCACGCCGGCCGCCTAGCGCCCAATCTCGGCGCGCAGCTTGTCCATCAGCGCCTGCACCCCTGCGCGATAACGGTCGCTGCTCAGTCGACCGTTATCGTCGAACTCATTCCGGCTGCCTGCCAGATGAACCGCCGGCCCCTGCAGGATACGCGGCTGGAACGGGACCATGCAGGCGCGCAGCATCGTCTGCGCCTGCTCGCCCCCCGCGCGCCCCGCCGCCGCCGACATGACGGCGACCGGCTTGTCCGCCCAGGGGTTGCCTTGGGTCCGGCTGACCCAGTCGAGCGCGTTTTTCAACACCCCCGAAATCCCCTTGTTGTATTCGGGGGTCGAGATCACCACCGCATCCGCCGCCACGATCCGATCGGCCAGCCGCTGCACGACGGGCGGGATGCCCGAGCTGTCTTCCTCATCCGCATCGAACAAGGGCAACCTGAGATCGGCCTCGACAAATTCGCAGGGACCGAACAGGCGGGCCGCTTCGCGGATCAACCGGCGGTTGGTGGCCTCTGCGCGCAGCGACCCGGAAAGACCGAGGAGAACGGGATCGGCCACGGGATCAGCTCTGGTTCGGGATCACGACGATTTCGACGCGCCGGTTCTGCGCCCGGCCTTCGGGCGTCAGGTTCGACGCGATCGGCTGTTCCTCGCCCCGACCGATAGTCTGGAGCCGGTTATAGCCCACGCCGCCTGCCTGCAGAAGATCCGCCACCGCTCCGGCACGGCGCTGGGACAGGCCGAAATTATACGTGGCGTCGCCCTGGTTGTCGGTATGGCCGATCACCTGCACCGAGCTGTTCGGATACCGCACGAGGTTATCCGCGACCTTGCCGATCTCGGACCGCAGCGACGACCGTACGGTGTAGCTGTCGGTATCGAAGGTGATGTCCTGCGGCAGCGACACCACCAGTTGTTCGCCGGTATTGGTCACGGTGATCCCGTCATTGGCCAACTGGCTGCGCAGCTCCGCCGCCTGTTTGTCGAGCTGATTGCCGATCAGACCGCCCGCGACCGCGCCCGCCGCAGCCGCCAGCGCGATGTTCTTGCCTTCGCCGCCGGTGACGGCGGTGATGCCCGCGCCCAACACACCCCCCAACAGGGCCCCTTGCTGCGCCTTGGAATGATCCGCATTCGGATCGAGAAGCGCCGGATCGGTACAACCGGCCACGGCAACGGCGCCGCCCAGCAGCAGCGCAATGGTCATTTGTCTGGTCATGGTGCTCTAACCTCTGCTCTGGCCCCGGTTCTTCCGGCGACCTTTGGCGCGGACTATAGCACAGGTAGGTGCGGACGCCTCAAGGCGGAACTGACCGGCTACGGCCACGGACGCTCACGAATCCGCGCGCGCCGCCTCAAAGGCCAGCATCGCCCGCTTGACCGGCAGGCCCCAGTGATAGCCGCCCAGCCCGCCGGATTTGCGCAGCGCGCGATGGCAGGGGATCAGCCAGCTGACCGGGTTGCGCCCCACCGCGGTGCCGACCGCGCGTACCGCGCGGGGATGGCCCACGGCCTGCGCGATCTCGGAATAGGTGGTGACGTTGCCCGAGGGGATCGTCAGCAGCGCCTCCCAGACCTTGATCTGGAACGGCGCGCCGATCATGTGCAACCGGGTTTCGCCGGACTGGGCAAAGGCCGCCATGGCCCAGGGACGCACCGCATCCACGTCTTCGACGAAATCGGCCTCGGGCCAGCGTGTCGACAGATCGGCAAAGGCAGCGTCGCGGCTACATTCCGATCCGAAGGCAATCCCGCACAGCCCCCGGTCGGTGGCCATGACCAGCGCTTCGCCGAACGGGCTGTCGAGCCACCCCCAGCGGATCGTCAACCCCGCGCCCTTGCGGGCGAATTCTCCGGGGCTCATCGCCTCCCAGCGCAGAAACAGGTCGTGCAGGCGGCCAGTGCCCGATAACCCCGTGCCGATGGCGGTCTCGAGCGTCGAGAACCGGTCGCGCAACAGCGCGCGCGCGTGGCCCAGCGCGAGGTATTGCTGATATCGCTTGGGCGATACGCCCACCCATTGCGAAAACAGCCTTTGAAAATGCGCGGGGCTCATATCCATTCGGGCGGCGAGATCGTCCAGCGACAAGTCCTTGCCCCCGCCGGCGCTGTTGTCGTCGATCAGATCGATCGCCCGGCGCATGACCTGATAATGATAGCCCTGTTCCGGCATCTGCATGTTCATGGCGGTCTCCTGCAATCGCTGTCTTCACTCTAGGAGCCGAAGCTCCACGACGCGACCCGGAACCTGCGATTTCCATACCGGTAACCCGGTGCGGTTCCCCCTTTACCATCCGGTCAGCGGGCGGCATTAAGGCGCGGATGGCCCGGCAACTCGATTACCACGCGATCCACGAGATCTTTTCCCGCTTCCGGGCTGCTGACCCTGAACCCAAGGGCGAACTGGAGCATGTGAACGCCTATACGCTGCTCGTCGCGGTGGCGCTGAGCGCGCAGGCCACCGATGCCGGCGTAAACAAGGCCACCCGCGGGCTGTTCCCTATTGCCGACACGCCGCAGAAGATGCTCGATCTCGGCGAAACGGGCCTGATCGACCATATCAAGACCATCGGCCTGTTCCGGCAAAAGGCAAAGAACGTCATCAAGCTCAGCCGCATTCTGGTCGAGGACTACGATGGCGAGGTGCCGTCGTCCCGCGCGGCGTTGCAGGCGTTGCCCGGCGTCGGGCGCAAGACCGCGAATGTCGTGCTGAACATGTGGTGGCGTTATCCGGCACAGGCGGTGGATACGCATATCTTCCGGCTCGGCAACCGGTCGGGCATCGCGCCGGGCAAGGACGTGGTCGCAGTCGAACGCGCGATCGAGGACAACGTGCCCGCCGAATTCCAACTGCATGCCCATCACTGGATGATCCTGCATGGGCGCTATACCTGCAAGGCGCGCAAACCCCAATGCGGTGCCTGCCTGATCCGCGACATATGCCAGTACGAGGAAAAATTCCTATGAAGCGTTACGACCTGGTCGGCATCGGCAATGCCGTCGTCGATGTCATCAGCCAATCCGACGACAGTTTTCTGGATCACATGGGCATCGAGAAAGGGATCATGCAGCTCATTGAGCGCGAGCGGGCCGAGGTGCTCTATGGCGCGATGGACGGTCGCATCCAGACGCCGGGCGGATCGGTTGCCAACACCATCGCCGGCGCCGGCGCGCTGGGGCTGGAAACCGCGTTCATCGGCCGCGTTCGCGACGATGCGCTGGGGCAGTTCTATGCCAACGCGATGAACGAACACGGGATCGACTTCGTCAATCCGCCGGTCGCGGATGGCGAGCTTCCCACTTCACGCTCGATGATCTTCGTTTCGCCCGATGGCGAACGCTCGATGAACACCTATCTGGGCATCTCCACCGGGCTGAGCTCGCAGGACGTCCCTGCAAATGTCACCGGCAATGCTAAGATCATGTTTCTCGAAGGATACCTGTTCGATCACGACGCGGGAAAAACCGCGTTCCGCGAGGCCGCGCGTGCCACGCGTGCAGGCGGCGGCCAGACCGGCATCGCGATTTCCGACCCCTTCTGCGTGGACCGGCACCGGGCCGATTTCATTTCGCTGATCCAGCACGATCTGGATTTCGTGATCGGCAACGAGGCCGAAATCCAGTCGCTGTTCGAAAGCAATCACCTGGACGACGCGCTGGTCATGACCGCCGCGCTGTGCCCGCTGGTGGTCTGCACCCGGTCGGGCGACGGGGTGACGGTCATGCAGGGGACCGACCGGATCGATGTGGCCGTGGACAAGATCACGCCGGTGGACGCCACCGGTGCAGGCGACCAGTTCGCCGCCGGGTTCCTCTACGGGATGGCGACCGGGCGCGATCTCGAATCCTGCGCCCGGATCGGCAATATCTGCGCGCGCGAGGTGATCACCCATATCGGTCCGCGCCCCGAGGCGGATATCGGCGCCATATTGCGGGCCGAGGGGCTGGCATGACCACGCTTGCCGACGGGTTGCATGACATCCCGGCGGGGCGGCTGGCGGCGGTTGTCACCCATCTGGAAATGCGCGAACCTGCGGCGCCACGCGCGGTGCCCGCGCCCGAAAACGCCACGCTGCGACGCGTCGAACACCCGGACACTGGCTGGTATCGCGACCTGTTCACCCGGATCGGCGGGCTGGACTGGCTGTGGTTCTCGCGGCTGTCGCTGGACGATGCGGCCTTGTCCGCCGTCCTGCACGATCCGGCGGTCGAAGTTTACGCGCTGGACCGCGACGGGCAGGCCATCGGCCTGCTGGAGCTGGATTTCCGCGAAGCCGATGACTGCGAGCTGGCTTTTTTCGGGCTGGCCCCGGAGGCCATCGGCGGCGGCGCTGGCCGGTTCCTGATGAACCGGGCCATCGAACTGGCCTGGGCACGGCCGATCAGCCGGTTTCACGTCCACACCTGCACGCTGGATCACCCCGGCGCGCTCGGCTTTTACATCCGCAGCGGGTTCACCCCCATTCGCCAACAGATCGAAATCGCCCCCGATCCGCGTCTGACCGGCGTTCTGCCCGAAACCGCCGGGCCGCATGTCCCGCTGTTCCGCTGACGCCACAG
Source organism: uncultured Rhodobacterales bacterium (assembly GCA_964351135.1). Lineage (GTDB taxonomy): Bacteria > Pseudomonadota > Alphaproteobacteria > Rhodobacterales > Rhodobacteraceae > Pukyongiella. Next base: position 10,532 of record CAYGNB010000053.1, read on the forward strand.
CCGCCCCGACCGGTCCGGGCAGGCGCGGCACCCTTGCCTCTTTCCCCTGCCCCGGCCTTGCCCTAAAAGGCGCGGCAATCACCCCCGACGGAGACGGACGCCCGCCATGCAGGATCCTGCCATCACGCCCGAGCTGATCGCCGCCCATGGGCTCAAGCCCGACGAATACGCGCTGATCCTCGATATCATCGGGCGCGAGCCCTCCTTTACCGAACTGGGTATCTTTTCGGCGATGTGGAACGAACATTGTTCCTACAAATCGTCCAAGAAATGGCTGCGCACCCTGCCCACCGAAGGCCCGCAGGTGATCTGCGGCCCGGGCGAGAACGCCGGCGTGGTGGATATCGGCGACGGCCAGGCCGTGGTCTTCAAGATGGAGAGCCACAACCACCCGTCCTATATCGAACCCTATCAGGGCGCGGCGACCGGCGTGGGTGGCATCCTGCGCGACGTGTTCACCATGGGCGCGCGGCCCATTGCGGCGATGAATTCGCTCAGCTTCGGTGAGCCGGACCACCCCAAGACCCGGCGTCTGGTGAATGGCGTCGTCGAGGGGATCGGCGGCTATGGCAACTGCTTTGGCGTACCCACCGTCGGGGGCGAGGTGCGGTTCCACGCCGCCTATAACGGCAACTGCCTGGTGAACGCTTTTGCCGCCGGGCTCGCCGACAGCGACAAGATCTTCTATTCCGCCGCCTCGGGCGTCGGCATGCCGGTGGTCTATCTGGGTGCCAAAACCGGGCGTGACGGTGTCGGCGGGGCAACCATGGCCAGCGCCGAATTCGACGACACGATCGAGGAAAAGCGCCCCACCGTTCAGGTCGGCGATCCGTTCACCGAAAAACGGCTGATGGAGGCGACGCTGGAACTGATGCAGACCGGCGCCGTCATTTCCATTCAGGACATGGGCGCGGCCGGCCTGACCTGTTCGGCGGTTGAAATGGGTGACAAGGGGGGGTTGGGCATCCGGCTCAACCTCGACGCGGTGCCACAGCGCGAAGAGGGCATGACCGCCTACGAGATGATGCTGTCGGAATCGCAGGAACGGATGCTGATGGTGCTGCGCCCCGAGAAAGAGGCCGAAGCCAAGGCGGTGTTCGACAAATGGGACCTGGATTTTGCCATCGTCGGCGAAACCATCCCCGAGGACCGGTTCCTGATCCTGCATGGCAACACGGTCAAGGCCGACCTGCCGCTGTCGAAACTGTCCTCGACCGCGCCGGAATACGATCGCCCGTGGGAAACCACCCCTGCCACCGAACCGCTGGCCGACGTGCCGCAGATCGACCCGGTGGATGCGCTCAAGGCGCTGATCGGCTCGCCCAACTACGCGGCCAAGCATTGGGTCTATGAACAATACGATTCGATGGTCATGGCCGACACCGTGCGCACGCCGGGGCTGGGCGCCGGGATCGTGCGGGTACATGACACCGGCAAGGCGCTGGCTTTCACCAGCGACGTGACGCCGCGCTATGTGCGCGCGAACCCCGAAGAAGGCGGCAAGCAGGCGGTGGCCGAAGCGTTCCGCAATCTCTGCGCGGTGGGCGCCACGCCGCTGGCCACCACCGACAACCTGAATTTCGGCAACCCCGAAAAGCCCGAGATCATGGGCCAGTTCGTCGGGGCGATCAAAGGCATCGGCGCGGCCTGTGCTGCGCTGGACATGCCGATCGTGTCGGGCAACGTGTCGCTCTACAATGAAACCGACGGCGCGGCGATCCTGCCTACCCCCACCATCGGCGCGGTAGGGCTGATCGCGGATGCCGACGAGGTCATCGGGGCGCAGGTGCGCGACGGGCATGTGGCGCTGGTGGTGGGCGATAGCCATGGCCATCTGGGTCAGTCGGCACTGCTGGCCGAGGTATTCAACCGTGAAGAGGGCGACGCACCACCCGTCGATCTCGAAGCCGAGCGGCGCAACGGCGAATACATCCGCGCCAACCGTGCCTTCATCAAGGCCTGCACCGACCTGTCCGATGGCGGTCTGGCACTGGCGGCCT
>CAYGNB010000054.1:0-12406 GCA_964351135.1 uncultured Rhodobacterales bacterium
AATGACCGCTCCATCGCCTGGGGTATCGCCAAGGCGATGCACGAGGCCGGTGCCGAGTTGGCCTTTACCTATCAGGGCGAGGCCTTTGGCAAGCGGCTGGAGCCGCTGGCCCAGAGCATCGGGTCCGATTTCATGGTCGATGTGGATGTGACCGACGACGCCTCGCTCGAGGCGGCGTTCGCGCAGCTGGCCGCCCGCTGGCCGACCATCGACTTTCTCGTCCACGCCATCGCTTTTTCGGACAAGTCGGAGCTGACGGGCAGGTTCCTCAACACCACGCGCGCGAATTTCAAGAATTCACTCGATATCTCGGCCTACTCCTTCATCGAGGTGGCGCGGCGCGCGCATCCGCTGATGCGCGAAAACGGTGGCACGCTGCTGACGCTGACCTACCAGGGCAGCAACCGGGTGGTCCCGAATTACAACGTGATGGGCGTGGCCAAGGCGGCACTGGAATCGATCACCCGCTATCTGGCTAACGATCTCGGCCCCGACGGCATTCGCGTCAACGCAATCTCGCCCGGACCGATGAAAACGCTGGCCGGAGCCGCGATCGGTGGCGCGCGCAAAACCTTCAAATTCTCCGAAGCGAACACGCCACTGCGCGCCAATGCGACGCTCGAGGCCGTGGGCGGCACTGCCGTCTATCTGGCGTCCGAGGCCGGGGCCTGCACCTCGGGCGAAATCATCCGTGTCGACGGCGGGTATCACGTTCTGGGAATGCCGCAGCCCGAATCGATGTAACCCGAAACCGCGCGCTGCCTTTCGCCCTTTCACCGCCCCCGTCTCTGTGCCAGTCTCGGACCAGTCTGCGGCCGGACAGGGCCGCGCGGACGGGGGACACCATAGCCGATGCCGATCACGACCTGCGTCTTCGATGCCTATGGCACCCTGTTCGACGTATCCGCCGCCGCACGGCAGGCGGCCGGCGAAACCGGCTTTCCGGCCCTCGCCCATCGCTGGCCCGAACTGGCGAACCACTGGCGGCTGAAGCAGCTGCAATATTCCTGGCTGCGGGCGATCACCGGGGCACATACGGATTTCTGGCAGGTGACGCAGGACGGGCTCGACTGGGCGCTCGAAGCGACCGGGCTCGATGGCGACGCGGCATTGCGGCAGCGGCTGCTGGATCTCTATTGGGAACTGAAATGCTATCCCGAGGTGCCGGACATGCTGGCGGCCCTGAAACAGGGCGGGATGCAGACCGCGATCCTGTCCAACGGCTCGCCCGACATGCTCGACGGCGCGGTGCGGTCCGCCGGGATCGAGGCGGTTCTGGACGACACGCTGTCGGTCGAAAGCGTGGGTATCTTCAAACCCGATGCGCGGGTCTATGACCTTGTGGGGCAGCGGTTCGGCTGCGCCCGCGACGAGGTGCTGTTCGTGTCGTCGAACGGCTGGGACGCCGCCGGAGCGGCCGGATACGGGTTCGTTACGGCCTGGGTCAATCGGTCGGGCGACCCGGTGGACCGGCTGCCATGGCGCCCGGATCACGTTGTGGCCGACCTGACCACGATACCGGAACTGACGAGGGTAAACCAATGATGCTGGGTCTGATCGAAGCGGCGGAAAAACGGCTGCGCGGCGCGGTGCGGCGCACGCCGCTGTTGTTTTCGCCCTTCCTCGACCAGATCGCCGGGCGCCGGGTGATGATCAAACCGGAATGCCTGCAACATACCGGCAGCTTCAAGTTCCGCGGCGCGATGTCGGCGGTCACCGCGCTAGAACCGGCTGAACGCCAACGCGGTGTGATCGCCTATTCCAGCGGTAACCACGCACAAGGCGTGGCGCTGGCGGCACGGCTGCACCGGATCGACGCCACTATCGTGATGCCGTCCGACGCGCCCGCGCAAAAGATCGACAACACCCGCGCCCTCGGGGCCGAGGTGGTGCTCTACGACCGCGCCACCGAGGATCGCGACGAGATCGGCGAAACGCTGGCCAACGAACGGGGGCTGACCCTGATCCGGCCCTTCGACGAACCCCAGGTGATCTATGGGCAGGGCACCGCGGGGCTGGAAATCGCCGAGCAGGCGGCCGAAGAAGGCATTGAAACCGCCGATGTGCTGATCCCCTGCGGCGGCGGCGGTCTGACCTCGGGCATCGCGCTCGCGCTCGAAGGGCGCGCGCCGGGCCTGCGCGCCCGCCCGGTGGAACCCGAAGGCTTCGATGACGTGACCCGGTCGCTGGCCTCGGGGCAGATCGAACGTAATGACCGCCTGTCGGGATCGCTTTGCGATGCGATCATCACGCCGTCGCCCGGCACGCGGACCTTCCCGGTGATGGCGCGGCTCTGCGGGCCGGGCATCGTGGTCACCGAGGACGAGGCGCTGCGGGCGATGGCGCTGGCCTTTGCCCGGCTCAAGATCGTGATCGAACCGGGCGGCGCGGTGGCGCTGGCGGCGGCGCTGTTCCACCCTTCGCAGATCAAGGGCGACAAGGTGATCGCCGTGGCCTCGGGCGGCAACGTGGATGCCGAGGTGTTCCGCATGGCGCTGGAACGGTTCGGCTGACGCGCACCGGCAGACAAGGAGAGATAGCGATGCAAATGGCCGTGTTCGACGATGTGCAGCTGCATTACCGTATCGATGGCGATCCGGATGGCGCGCCGGTGGTGTTCGCCAATTCGCTGGGCACCGATCTGCGGCTCTGGGACGCGGTCCTGCCGCTGCTGCCCGCCGGATTGAAACTCATCCGTTACGACAAGCGCGGGCACGGGCTGTCCTCGCTGCCCGACGAGCCCTATTCGATGGGCGCGCTGGTGCGCGACGCCGAACGCCTTCTGGACCTGCTGGAGATTCGCGACAGTCTGTTCGTCGGCCTGTCCATCGGCGGGATGATCGCGCAGGGGCTCGCCGTCAAACGCCCCGATCAGATCCGCGCCATGGTGCTGTCGAACACGGCGGCCAAGATCGGCACCCCGCAGATGTGGCAGGATCGCATCGACGCCGTGCGCAGCGGCGGGATCGAGGCGCTGGCGGATGCGATCATGGAACGCTGGTTCAGCCGCGCCTTTCGCGACCGGCCCGAACTGGCCCTGTGGCGCAACATGCTGATCCGCCAACCCGCCGACGGCTATATCGGCTGCTCGGCAGCCATCACGGGCACCGACTTCTACACGCCGACATCGGGGTTGCGCCTGCCGACACTGGGCATTGCCGGGGACGAGGACGGATCGACCCCGCCCGATCTGGTGCGCGAAACGGTGGATCTGGTGCCGGGGTCGCGGTTCGAGCTGATCCGCCGCGCAGGCCACCTGCCCTGCGTCGAGCAGCCCGCCGCCTATGCCGATGAGCTGAACCGGTTCATCACCGGTACGGGACACGTCTGAGCCATGGCCGGATCGGTATTCGACAGCGCCCTGCTGGCGCGGCTGTTTCCCACCGGCGATGCCGGACGGCTGTTCAGCGACAGCGCCCAGGTCCGCGCGATGCTTCTGGTCGAGGGCGCGCTGGCCAAGGCCCAGGGCGGGCTGGGCGTGATCCCCGAAACCAGTGCGCAGGCCATCGCGCGGGCGGCAATGGAGGTGCAGATCGACCCCGGCCAACTGGCGCCCGCCACCGGCAACAACGGCGTCTGCATCCCGGCGCTGGTCGCCGCCTTCCGCGAGGCGATGCAGGCCCCGGAACATGCGCAATACATCCATTGGGGCGCCACCTCGCAGGATATCATCGACACCGGGCTGATGCTGCGGCTGCGGCAGGCGCTGACGCTGGCCGAAACCGGGTTGCGCGCGGTGCTGACCCCGCTGGCCGCGTTGGCAGGAACCCACGCCGAAACCCCGATGGCCGCCCGCACCTGGGGGCAGGAGGCGACCCCGACCAGTTTTGGCGCGGTGGCCGCCGGATGGGGCGCGCCCCTGCTGGCGCTGCTGCACGAACTGCCCGCGCTGCGGCAGACCTGCCTGCTGGTGTCGCTTTCGGGGGCAGCCGGCACCGCCTCGGCGCTGGGGCCAAAAGCCGCCGAAACCCGGGCCGCACTGGCCGAGGGGCTTGGGCTGGGCGATCCCGGGCGCGGCTGGCACACAGACCGTACCCCGGTGCTGCGCATCGCCGACTGGCTGGGCCGGGGCACGCTTGCGCTGGGCAAGCTGGGCGAAGACGTTGCCGCCCTGCGCCAGAGCGGGATTGCCGAGCTTGCGCCCTCGGGCGGCGCCTCCTCGACCATGCCGCAGAAACAGAACCCGGTCGACGCGGCGGCGCTGGTCGCGCTGGCCCGGACGGGCGCGGGGCTGTCGGCCACGCTGCAGGGCGCAGCCATGCAACGCCACCAGCGCGACGGCGCGGCGTGGTTCACCGAATGGATGTGCCTGCCGCAGATCGTTCTCGGGGCGGCGGCAGCGCTCGATATCGCCGCACGGCTCTGCACCGAGTTGCAGCCCGACACCGCCCGCATGGCCGGAACCCTGCGGGCCGGACCGAGCCTGATCCATGCCGAGGCGCTGTCCTTTGCCCTTGCCGCGACGATGCCGCGCGCGCAAGCGCAGGCCGCAGTCAAGGCGCTTTGCCGTGAGGCGCAGGACAGCGGCACACCGCTGGCCCGGCTGACCGCCCGCGACTGGCCCGATCTGGACACGGCCGCGATCTTCGATCCCGCCGCGCAGATGGGACAGGCCCCCGCCGAAGCCCGCGCCTTTGCCGCCGGGGTGGCCGCCCTGCCCACCTCCGAGGCGTGACGACACGCCCGAACGGCACCAACCCGCTGCGAAATCCATCACCCGGACCCTGCCCCGTGCGCCTGCCCGTTCTCTTCATCCTCGTCACGGTGATGCTCGACGCAATGGGCATCGGGCTGATCATGCCGATCATGCCCGACCTGATCCGCGAGGTGCATGGCGGCGACCTGGCCAATGCGGCAATCTGGGGCGGCGTGCTGTCCACCGTCTTTGCGGTGATGCAGTTCCTGTTCTCACCGGTCGTCGGCAACCTGTCGGACCGGTTCGGACGGCGCCCCGTACTGCTGGTGTCGCTGGCGGCGATGGCGCTCGATTACCTGGTGATGGCGCTGGCCGGGTCGATCTGGCTACTGCTGGCCGGGCGCATGGTCGGCGGCATCACGGCGGCCACCCATGCCACCGCCAACGCCTATATGGCCGACCTGTCCGAACCACATGAAAAGGCCGCCAATTTCGGCCTTGTCGGGGCAGGGTTCGGGGTCGGCTTCGTATTGGGGCCGCTGATCGGCGGACTGCTGGGCGAATGGGGCACCCGCGCACCGTTCTATGCCGCGGCTGCGCTGTCGGCGCTGAATTTCGCCTTTGGCCTGCTGGTGATGGGCGAAACCGTGACCGACCGCACCCGCCGCGCCTTTACCTGGGCGCGCGCCAACCCGTTCGGATCGTTCCGCGCCGTGGCCCGCCTGCCGGGGCTGAAGCCGCTTCTGACGGTCTACTTCATCTACTCGGTGGCGCTCTATGTCTACCCGGCGATCTGGGCCTATTTCACCCAGGAACGGTTCGGCTGGGGCGCGCAGATGATCGGCCTGTCACTGGGCCTGTTCGGCATCGCGATGGCGCTGGTTCAGGGCGGGCTGATCCGGGTGGTGCTGAAACGCTTCGGCGAACGGTTCGCGGTGATCTGGGGACAGCTGTTCGACTGCTTCGCCTTTGCCGCACTGGCGGTCATCACCTCGGGCACGCTGGCGCTGATCCTGACGCCGCTGTCGGCGCTGGGCGCAATCGTGTCGCCTGCGCTGCAGGGGATCATGGCCCGCCGGGTCAGCGACGACGCCCAGGGCGAACTTCAGGGCGTACTCAACAGCGTCCATGCCCTGTCGATGATCGTTTCGCCACTGCTGATGGCCTGGGTCTTTGCCGTTTTCACCGGCGACAGCGCACCGGTCTACCTGCCCGGTGCGCCGTTCCTCGTGGCGCTGGTGCTGCTGGTGCTGGGCCTCGCGATCTACCTGCGCAGCGAATCGGACGCTGCGTAGACTGCATTGACGCTTGCGCCCCGCAGCGCCCCGGTCCACGCTGAGCGCGGGACGAGGGAGGATCACATGCAGACCATCAAGGCCGCCGTGTGCCGTGAATTCGGCGCCGCTCTGACAATCGAGGACATCACCATCGCGCCACCCGGGCTGGGCGAGGTCGAGGTCACCCTGGACGCGGTGGCGATCTGCCATTCCGACATTTCCTTTGCCGAAGGCGCGTGGGGCGGGCACCTTCCCGCCGTCTACGGCCACGAAGCAGCGGGCCGGATCACCGCGATCGGCAATGGTGTCACCGATTTCGCGATCGGCGACACGGTGCTGGTCACGCTGATCCGCGCCTGCGGCACCTGCCCGAACTGCGCCGGCGGACGGCCGACCATCTGCGACACACCGCATGACAACGTTTCGCACCCGCTGCGCGATGCCGCAGGCGAACCGCTGATGCAGGCGATGAACACTGGCGCCTTCGCCGAAAAGGTCGTTGTCGATCACAGCCAGGTCGTCGCTATCCCTGCCGACATGGACCGCGCCACCGCCTGCCTGCTGTCCTGCGGGGTGATCACCGGCGTCGGCGGGGCGGTGAACGCGGCTAAGCTGCGCGCGGGCGAAGACGTGGTGGTGATCGGCGCCGGGGGCGTCGGCCTCAACGCCATCCAAGGCGCGCGGATTGCCGGCGCACGCCGCATCGTCGCTGTCGACATGACCGAGGACAAGCTGGAAACCGCCCGCGAATTCGGCGCCACCGACGGTGTCCTGGCCACCCAGCCGAAACCGTGGAAAGCCGCCCGCGCCGCCCTGGGCGGTCGCGGCGCCGACGCGGTTCTGGTCACGGTGGGTGCGCTGCCCGCCTACGATCAGGCTCCCGCCTATCTCGGCTGGGGGGGCCGCGCGGTGATGATCGGATTGCCCCATGCGGGCGGCAAGGCCGCCTATGAACCCATGGCGATGTCCGTTCAGGGGCAGGGGATGGTCGGTTCGAAAATGGGCGATGTGGTGCTCCGCCGCGACATCCCGTGGATGGTGGATCTCTACCGGCAGGGCCGGCTGAAGCTCGACGAACTGATTTCGGGCCGCTGGCGCCTCGATCAGATCAACGAGGCAATCGCCGACACCAATTCCGGCGGCGCGCGGCGCAATGTGATCCTGCTGACCTGATGACAGCCCGCCCGCCCCTTCCTCTTGCTTCAAATATCCCCGCCGGAGGCTCCCGCAACCAGCCTCCCGCGCGGCGGCGCCGACAGGGGCACGGCGCATGAAACTCTCCGATCTCGACATCATCGTCACCGCGCCACCTGCGCCGGGCTGGGGCGGGCGCTACTGGATCTTCGTCAGGCTGACCACCGCCTGCGGCATCACCGGCTGGGGCGAATGTTATGCCAGCACGGTCGGCCCGGACGCCATGCGCGCGGTGATCGAGGACGTGTTTGCCCGCCACATGCAGGACGAAAACCCGGAGAACATCGAACTGATGTTCCGCCGGGCCTATTCCAGCGGCTTCACCCAACGCCCCGACCTCACGGTGATGGGCGCGTTCTCGGGATTGGAAATCGCCTGCTGGGATATCCTCGGCAAGGCGCGGGAGCGGCCGGTCTGGGCGCTGCTCGGCGGGCGGATGAATGACCGCATCCGTGCCTATACCTACCTCTACCCCCTGCCCCATCACGACATGACCGCCTTCTGGACCTCGCCCGCGATGGCGGCCGAGACCGCCGCCGCACGCGTGGCCGACGGGTACACGGCGGTAAAGTTCGACCCGGCTGGCCCCTACACGATCCGTGGCGGCCACATGCCGGGACTGCGCGACATCGCGCTGTCCGCCGATTTCTGCCGCGCCATCCGCGACGCGGTGGGTGACCGCGCCGACCTGCTGTTCGGCACCCACGGCCAGTTCACCCCGGCGGGCGCCATCCGGCTGGCCAGCGCGCTGGCGCCCCATGACCCGCTGTGGTTCGAGGAACCCGTCCCCCCAGACGATATCGCGGGCATGGCGCGCGTGGCCCGCGCGACATCGATCCCGGTGGCCACAGGCGAACGCCTGACCACGCTCGCCGAATTCGCTGCCGTCCTGCGGGCGGGAGCCGCGGAAATCCTGCAACCGGCGCTGGGGCGCGCGGGCGGGCTGTGGCAGGCGCGCAAGATCGCCGCTCTGGCCGAGGCGGCGGGTGCGCAAATGGCACCGCATCTCTACGCGGGACCGGTGGAATGGGCCGCGAACATCCATCTCAGCGTCGCCATCCCGAATATCCTGATGGCCGAGACCATCGAAACCCCGTTCCACGACGCGCTGATCGGCGGCGCCATCCGCGTCGAGAACGGGTTTGTCGCGGCACCGACGGCACCCGGCCTTGGCATCGAGTTGGACGACGCGCTGGCCCGCGCCCACCCGTTTGACGGCACGGGGCTGCATCTCGAGATGCAGGAAGCTCCCTGTGACTACGAAACGGGAAATACGTTCCAGGGAGGCGCGCCTGCGCAATGAACCCCCGGGAATTGTGAGGAAATCCGCCAGTCAGGAAATCCGGACTGGTCGGGGTTTTCGCTGCAATGTTAAATAGTGTACCAACTCTGACCATTTTTGTGGGCATATGAACGATTCACCGTCAATCCAATCCGCCGGGGGCGCACCATCCGAGATGAGGACCTGCGCCAGAGAGGCCGCCGCATTTCTGAAGACCCTCGCCCATGAAGGGCGATTGATGATCCTGTGTTATCTTTGCGACGGTGAACGGTCGGTCAGCGAACTCGAAACTCTGCTGGAGTTGCGGCAAGCAGCCGTAAGCCAGCTGCTGGCCCGGCTGCGCGAAGAAGAGCTGGTGAAGACGCGTCGCGAGGGCAAGACGATATTCTATTCCCTGGCCCATAACGGCGCCGCACAGGTCATCGACCTGCTCCACACACTCTACGGCTCCAAAGCGCTGCAAGATCAGTCAGACAAGTAACCCGCCACGACCTGCAACAGCCGGAACGCAGTGCCGGCATCGCTCCCCGCGACGGCCAGAAATTCGTCGGCCCCCAGCCGCAGACAATGCAGATCGGTTTCGGCGATCAGGCTCAGTGCCCGTTTCTCGCCCCGGATCAGGCTCAGCTCACCCACCAGGGAACCGGGGCCGACCATCGAAACCCGCTCACCCCGTGCATCATCCGTGGTGGGGCGGTAAATCCCCGCCTCTCCCTCGATCAGCAAATAGGCGCCATCGCGCGGCGCGTCGCCCTTGCGGAAAACAACTTCACCCGCCGGGGCATCGAACCAGCGCGCACCGAAGGCCAGCAGGCGCAATTGCCGCCGACCCAGCGTCGCGAACAGGTCGCACCGTTCCAGCGCCCGTACCTTTTGCGCCAGATCGGCCCCCGCCGCGCTGTCCGGCGGCGTGCCCGGAGCCGCGGCACCGCCCTGCAGACGACCGCGATGCAACTCGAAAAAGGCATCGTAATCGTCCGGATTCGCGATGGTTTCGTCGAGGCGGATAAAGGTTGTGCCGGGCAGCAGCGCCCGCAGCCGTTTCAGTGCGGCATCGCGGTCGGCGCCCTCTCGCCCGGCCAGAACCCGGTTCAGCACCAGAATGTCGGGGCGCCGGATCGCGGCACGGGCCACGGCCAGCGGTTCGGCCAGCGCCGTCGGCAGCCCGGCACCGCCACGGCGCACCTCCATGTCCAGCGCCAGCCCGGCAACCGCGTCACGCAGGCCGTGTTCGCCCAGCACCCGCCCCACCAGCGCACGCACATCGTCCGCGCTGCCGGTCGCCACATCGCGCACCCGTCCGAAGAGCAGGTTTTCCATCACCGTCAGCCCCGGCGCGTAGGTCCCGAAATCCAGCGGGTCGAACAGCGCCGACAATTCGTGCTGCATGACGCGGGCGTGGCTTTTGCGGATCTCCAGAACCCGCGCCATGATCTCTTCGGGAAATGCGGGACCGATCTGCTGCGCCGAGTACCGGAAGGGCAGGAACAGCAGAACCGCGATTTCCTCGGGCGTCAGTTGCTTGTCATCGCCCGCGCGCACGCGCGCCACCAGCGCCAGCGCGGCCTGATAGGTTTCCGGGTCGAGCCCGAGCCGGCGAAACAGCGGGTGGTCGGTACCGTCATGGCCGAAGGTCCGGTGCAGAACGTCGATCAGGTCGCAGGCCAGCGCGATCAGATCGCGGTCAAGACCCGTCTCGCGCAACCGGGCCAGGAAACCGGTTTGCCCCGCCAGCATCTCGGGTGACAACCGATGGCGGGGCACCGCAAACAGCAGGTTTTCGGACACAGGCAGGGCGAGGTTGTAGAGGTCATCGCGGAAGAACAGCACCTGACGGTCCAGCTTCGCATCGGCCACCGCCTGCTGCATATCGCCGCGCAGGTCCACCAGTCGCGCGGCGAGGTCGGGATGCGCGGCGGCCTCCGGGCGCATGTCCAGCCCGCGTTCGAACAGGGCGCCGCCGGCGCCGATACCGTCAATCAGCCGCAGCGCCCAGCCGTCCAGTTCGGCCAAGGTGTCGAACCCGGCCAGCGTCGGGTCGGTCCAGTCGGCGGCGGTATCGTCGGCACTGTTACCGGCACGACGCGCCTCGGCGGCGCGGACCGGATTGCCCGGCTCCGCATCGGTCGGATACCTGCGCAACGGCATCAGCAGATTGTCGCGGAAGGTGCCACCGAACAACAGCGGCCGCGGCCCGGCATAGCCGATTCGTGCCGCGATCACCGATTGCGGCACCTCCGCCAGATCCTGTCCCCCGATCAGCAACTGTCCCACCGCCGGCGGCACCTCGCGGGTCAGCAGTGCGGCCAGCGCCAGACGGTCTTCCTCCTCGTCGGAAGCAACCGCCACCGTCGTTCCCGACGTCACGGCCACGTCCAGACCGTCCAGCACGGTATTGCCGTCGAGGTCGCGCACGGTCACGCCGCGCAATTCGATGTCGCCGTCCAGCCGTTGAGGCGTGCCACCGGTTTCCGCGAACCGGTCTGCCCCGGCCAGCCCCGCCGGTGCGAACCGGTCGGTGATCACCTGCCAGCGCATCCGCATTTCCTGGGTCTGGTTGTACCAGGTCAGCAGTTCCTTCCACGGGCTGGACAGGTCCTTGTAGGCAGCCAGCGCCGCCACGAGGGCGCCCAGTGACACCGCCCCCCTGAGCACAAGATATCCACCCACCGAGAAAAAGAAGAACGGTGTCAGCTGGGTGATGAAGTTATTGAGGAACTTCATGAAGAATTTCTTGCGGTAGATATCGAACCGGATCTCGTAGAGATGCCCCAGCCGATCCGATATCCGGGCCAGACGATGCCGCCAGCCGCCATGTACCCGCAGCGCAGCGGCGCCGGTGGCGGTCTCGCCGATTTCACCGGCCAGCTGCCGCACCTGTCCGATGCGCTGCTTGTTCAGCCGGTTGATCCGGCGCTGCAGGCGCGGAATCAGCCAGGCCTGCAGCGGGATCAGCGCGCAGGCGGCCAGCCCGAACCAGACGCTCTGGACGAACAGGAACCCGAGGATGGTCAGCATCTGCCCCGCCTGCAGCACCGGCTGGCTGACCGCATCGCCCATCAGCCCGCCCATCGGTTCGGATTCGGCGGTGATCATCGACACCAGTTCGCCTTCGCTGACGCGCTCCAGATAGGGGGCCGGAAAGCGCAGGATGCGCACGATCAACATATAGCGGAACCGCCGCAGCAGGCGCTCGGCCAGCACCCCCTTGCGGGTATTGATGCGCATCTTGAGCAGCCCGTGAACGAGCACCGCCAACAGGAACAGCCCACAAAGCAGCCACAGGAAATATTCCCGCGGCAGGTCGTAACCCAGCACCACGACCGTCGCATCGGGCGCACCGATGGCATCGTTGATGATCCGCTTGGGCAGTTCCAGCGTCAGGTAGAGCAACGGAAACAGGGTCGCGGTCAGAAACAGTAATGTAATCTGATCACGTTTCGAGTGCTTCCAGATGAAGCCGAACAGCGTGGATTCCATTCCTCAAATCCGGTGGCGACAATGCTGTGCCCGCGCGTCAAATCCCCCCGGCACGCGGCAGATTCAGCCTAGCAGCCCCGGACCGCACACGGCAAACCCTTTCCATTTGCAGGTCTGGGTGGTTGTCCCTAGACTTTCCGCAAGACCTTTGTACCGAAAGTTTTCAAAGATGAGTTCCGGCGTTTTCGCTGTCCTGCTGCTGATCGGCCTGTTTCAGGTCAAACACCTGGTTGCCGATTTTTTCCTGCAAACTCCACGCATGTTGTCTCGCCGCGCGGACTATCTGCATCTGGGCCGGGCCGAACACGCTGCGCTGCATGCGATCGGCAGTGCGATCGTGCTGGCGCTGTTCGCAACGCCGATATGGTTGATTCTGGGCATCGTCCTGGCGGAATGGGTGGTGCATTACCATGTGGACTGGGCCAAGGGGCGCTTTGTCGAAGCCCGGGGGCTGACCCCGGCCTCGGCTCTTTATTGGTATGCCACCGGCACCGATCAGGCCCTGCACCAGCTGACCTATCTGGCCATCGCAGCCCT
>CAYGNB010000055.1:0-12371 GCA_964351135.1 uncultured Rhodobacterales bacterium
CGGTCCTGCCAGACGATGGCCCTGTGCAGCGGCTTGCCCGATCCGCGATCCCAGACAACCGTGGTTTCTCGTTGGTTGGTGATGCCGATGGCGGCGATCCCGTCCGGCCCGATACCCTGCGCCTGCATGACGTCCCGGCAGACTGCAACCGTGGTATCCCAAATCTCCTCGGGGTCGTGTTCGACCCAGCCCGCCGCTGGAAAATGCTGGGTAAACTCGCGTTGCGCCACTCCGGCAACCTGCATGGCCTCATCGAACAGAATCGCCCGTGTCGACGTGGTGCCCTGATCGATTGCCAACACGTGGGCCTTTGTTGCGGTCATGCCCGTTCCTCCCGTTCCGCGATCCCGTCAGAGCGTAACCCGCCAGCCGGTCCCGGTTCCAGCCCCGCGTGCGAAAGGGTCTTGTTTCCCGCCTGTTATCGGCCAAGACTGTCGCGACAAGCAGGGAGATACATCCATGAAACACTTTGCCAGGCTGGCCGCCGCCAGCGTCGTTGCCCTGAGCGCCGGGATCGGCGCGGCCCGGGCCGAAGGCGAGATTACCGTGGCGATGCAGCTCGAACCGCCGCATCTGGACCCGACCAGCGCCGCCGCTCAGGCTATCGATTCCGTCGTTTATTCCAATATTTTCGAGGGCCTGACCCGGTTCATGGGCGACGGTTCGATCGTACCCGGCCTGGCTGAAAGCTGGGAAATATCCGATGATGGGCTGACCTATACCTTCAAGCTGCATGAGGGCGTGACCTTTCACGACGGCACCGCTATGGATGCCGACGACGTGGTGTTCAGCCTCGACCGCGCCCGCGCCGAAGACAGCGTGAACGCGCAGAAGGCCCTGTTCGCGGGGATCGAGAGCGTCGAGGCGGTGGATCCGGCCACGGTCAGGATCACGCTGGCCGAACCCAACGGCAATCTGCTGTTCAACCTCGCCTGGGGCGACGCGGTGATCGTGGCACCCGAGAACATCGAAAACATCAAGACCGATCCGGTCGGCACCGGGGCCTTTCGCTTTGTCGAATGGGTGCAGGGCGACCGTATCGACATCGAGAAGAACCCCGACTACTGGGGCACACCGGCGGTGCTGGACAAGGCGACCTTCAAGTTCATTTCCGACCCGACAGCGGCTTTTGCCGCGATGATGGCCGAGGATGTGGACGCGTTCGCCGGGTTCCCCGCGCCCGAGAACCTGCCGCAATTCGAGGCCGATCCACGGTTTCAGGTTCTGGTAGGGTCGACCGAAGGCGAAACCATCCTGTCCACCAACAACAAGCAGCCGCCCTTTGACAACATCAAGGTCCGCGAGGCCATCGCCCACGCAATCGACCGGCAGGCGATCATCGACGGGGCCATGTTCGGCTATGGCACGCCCATCGGCACCCATTTCGCGCCGCACAACCCGGCCTATGTCGATCTGACCGGAAATTCGGCCTATGACCCCGAGAAATCGAAGGCGCTGCTGGCCGAAGCGGGGCTTGCCGACGGGTTCGAAACCACGCTGCACCTGCCACCACCGTCCTATGCCCGGCGCGGCGGCGAAATCATCGCCGCACAACTGGCCGAGGTGGGGATCAAGGCCGAGATCATCAACGTGGAATGGGCGCAGTGGCTGGAATCGGTGTTCCGGGGCAAGACTTTCGGCCTGACCATCGTCAGTCATACCGAACCGATGGACATCGGCATCTACGCGCGGCCCGATTACTATTTCCAGTACGACAATCCGGATTTCCAGGCCCTGATGGACACGCTGAACCGGACCACGGACCCGGACAAGCGCACCGAACTGCTGCAACAGGCACAGACCATCATCGCCGAGGATTTCGTAAACGGCTATCTGTTCCAGTTGGCCAATCTCGGCGTCGCCAAGGCCGGACTTCAGGGCCTCTGGGCCAACGCGCCGACGGCGGCTATCGACCTCACCGCGGTGAGTTGGGCACAATAATCCGCACCCACGTCTGAACCGGCAGGTCCCCGCCCCGGCGGGGGCCTGTTTCGCGACTGCCCCGGCCGGAACGAGACGCGAAAACCGATTCATCCCGAAACCGAAACAGGTTATCGTCACCGCGATGCTGCGTTATTCGCTCAAGCGCCTGCTTTCCCTCGTCATCAGCCTCGCGGTTGCGTCGCTGGTGATTTTCTTCGTGATCGAGGTCGCGCCCGGCGATCCGGCCAGCTTCATGCTGGGGATCAATGCCCAGCCCGACACGGTGGCGGCGCTGCGGACGGAACTCGGGCTCGACGTGCCGAAATGGCAGCGGTATCTCGACTGGCTCGGCGGGATGCTGACCGGCGATTTCGGAACCTCCTACACCTATCGCACGCCGGTGTCCGACATGGTGGCGGATCGGGTGAAGGTATCGCTGCCGCTGGCGCTCTATGCGCTGACCCTGTCCACGGCACTGGCCTTTCCGGCAGGCATCTATGCCGCCGCCCGGCGCGGGCGTCCCGGTGACATGGCGGTGATGGGCGCAACCCAGCTGGGCGTTGCGGTTCCGAATTTCTGGTTCGCCATGATGCTGGTGCTTATCTTCGCCATCAACCTGCGCTGGTTCGGGGCCGGGGGATTTCCGGGCTGGGACAACGGGTTGTGGGCCGGCATTCATGCCCTGACCCTGCCCGCGATCAGCCTGGCGCTGCCGCAGGCCGCGATCCTCGCCCGCGTCATGCGGTCGTCGCTGATCGACATACTGGGTGAGGATTTCATGCGCACCGCCCGCGCCAAGGGGCTGAGCCGCCGGCAGGCGCTGTGGCGGCACGGCGTGCGCAACGCGCTGATCCCGGTGCTCACCATCATCGGACTGCAATTCTCGTTCCTGCTCGCCGGCGGCATCATTATCGAGCAGGTGTTCTATCTGCCCGGGCTGGGACGGCTGGTGTTCCAGTCGATCTCGTCGCGCGACCTGATCGTGGTGGAATCGGTGGTGATGCTGCTGGTCTTTGCCGTGATCGTGGTCAATTTCCTGGTCGATCTCGCCTATGCAGCCGTCGACCCACGGCTGAGGGCCCGCACATGATGAGCCGGAACCTTCTCATCGGCGGCGCCCTGTCGTCGCTGGTGCTGCTGGCGGCGCTGCTGTCCTTTGTCTGGACACCGTTTGACCACGCGGCGATGAACATCCCCGCCAAGCTGCAGCCGCCCGGCGCCGTGCACTGGTTCGGCACCGATCATTTCGGGCGCGACATGTTTTCCATGATCATGGTCGGCGCGCGCACCTCCATCGCCGTGGCGCTGGTGGCGGTCGGCATCGGCATCGCGCTCGGTGTGCCGCTGGGGCTGGCTGCGGCGGCACGCCGAGGCAGTTGGCTGGACGAACTGATCATGCGCGGCAACGATCTGGTCTTTGCCTTTCCATCGCTGGTCATTGCTATCCTGATCACCGCCGTTTTCGGCGCGGGCGCCGTGAACGCGATCATTGCCATCGGCATCTTCAACATCCCAGTCTTTGCCCGCATCACCCGCGGCGCCGCGCTGAGCCTGTGGGAACGCGATTTCATCCTGGCCGCGCAGGTGGCCGGCAAGGGCAGTGCCCGGATCTCGGCCGAACATATCCTGCCCAATGTGCTGAACCTGCTGATCGTGCAGGGCACCATCCAGTTCTCGCTGGCGATCCTGGCCGAGGCGGGGCTGAGCTACGTCGGGCTCGGCGCCCAGCCACCGACGCCCAGCTGGGGCAGGATGCTGGCCGATGCGCAAACCATGGTCAGCCTCGCGCCGCATCTGGCGCTGGTGCCGGGCGTGGCAATCATCCTCACCGTGCTGGGGCTGAACCTGATGGGCGACGGGCTGCGCGACTGGCTCGACCCCCGGCTGCGGGTGGCGCGGACATGAGCCTGCTCGAAATCAGCAACCTGAACCTGTCGATCCTCGGCACGCCGATCCTGCGCGACGTGTCGCTGACTGTGGCGCCCGGCGAAATCGTGGCTGTCACCGGCGAAAGCGGATCGGGCAAATCGATGACCGCGTTCACCGTGATGCAGCTCTTGCCCCCCTTCGCGCAAACCGCCGGCAGCGTGCGCCTGTCGGAAACCGAGCTGCTGGACGCCTCCGAACCCGATATGTGCGCGATCCGGGGCCAGCAGGTGGGCATGGTGTTCCAGGAACCGATGACCGCGCTCAACCCGGTCAAGACAATCGGACAACAGGTGGCGGAAACCATCCTGGTGCACAAAGCGATGTCGCCCGACAGGGCGGAAGAGCGGGCGCGCGAGGTTCTCGACCGCGTGGGCCTGCCCGCCGACCGGTTCCCGCTTTCGCGCTATCCGCATGAACTGTCCGGCGGCCAGCGCCAGCGCGTGGTGATCGCAATGGCCATCGCGCTACGTCCCAAACTGCTGATCGCGGACGAACCCACCACCGCGCTCGACGTCACCACACAGGCGCAGATCCTCGATCTGCTCAGGGGGCTGGTGGCCGATTTCGGCATGGGCATGCTGATGATCACCCATGATCTCGCGGTGGTGGCCGACATGGCCGACCGTATCGTGGTCATGCGCCACGGCGAGGTGGTCGAGACCGGCCCCACGCGGCAACTGCTGGCCGCGATGAAACACCCCTATACGCGGATGCTGTTCGAAGCATCGAACCATCAGGTCGCCCTGCCGCCCCTGCCCGCCCCGGCGTCGTTGCTCGAGGTCAGGAATGTGGTTCGCGACTATCGCCTGCCCCGCACCAGACTTCTTTCACCGGCTGGCCATTTCCGCGCCGTAAACGGCGTCAGCTTCACCCTCAACCGGGGCGAACGGCTGGGGCTGGTGGGCGAATCCGGCTGCGGCAAATCCACCCTCACCCGTGCGCTGCTGGGGCTCGAACAGGTGCAGGGCGGTGACATCCTGCTGGATGGCGAACCGGTCTTTTCCGGGCACCGGCCCAACCTGGCCGTCCGGCGCAAGATGCAGGTGGTGTTCCAGGATCCGTTCGGATCGTTCAACCCGCGCCACCGGGTGGACCGGCTGGTGACCGAACCCTTTCACCTGCTCGACGATCCGCCAAAGGGCGCAGACCGCCAGCGCGTGATCGACGAGGCACTTACCGCCGTGGGATTGAAACCGGCAGACGCGCTGAAATATATCCACGAGTTTTCCGGCGGCCAGCGTCAGCGCATTGCCATCGCCCGCGCCCTGATCATCCGCCCCGAACTGATCCTGTTCGACGAGGCGGTGAGCGCGCTCGACGTTTCCGTCCGCGCCCAGATCCTCGACCTGCTGGCCGAGCTGTGCGACGCCTATGCGCTCACCTACCTGTTCATCTCGCACGATCTGTCGGTGGTCCGCACCGTCACCGACCGGGTGCTGGTGATGAAGGCGGGCGAGATCGTCGAACAGGGCGACACCGAAACCGTCTTCACCGCCCCGCAACACCCCTATACACGCGACCTGATCGCCGCCGCGCCGGTGCTGCCCGATCGCGAAAGCCTCGAAAGGATGGCCACCCATGACTGAAGCACTCTGGTTCGACCCTGCCCTCTGCCTGATCGGAGGCGTGTGGAAGGCGCCGGCAGGCGGGCAAACCCTGCCGTTGGTGAATCCGTCCGACGGGTCCGTAATCTGCCGGATCGCACGCGGCGGCGCCGACGATGTCGATGCGGCCGTGTCCGCCGCGCAGGCGGCGCGCGATGGCGATTGGGGCCGGATGAGCGCGACCGAACGCGGGCGCATCCTCACCCGGATCGGGCAGCTGGTGCTGGACCGGGTCAACGCGCTCGCCGCGCTTGAGGCGGCCGATGTGGGCAAGCCGCTGACCCAGGCCCGCGCCGATGCGGTGGCGCTGGCCCGCTACATGGAATTCTACGGCGGCGCGGCCGACAAGGTGATGGGCGAAACCATCCCCTATCTCGATGGCTACACCGTCTATACCCTGCGCGAACCGCATGGTGTCACCGGCCATATCGTACCCTGGAACTATCCGATGCAGATCATCGGACGCTCGGTCGGCGCGGCGCTGGCCATGGGCAACGCAGCGGTGCTGAAACCCGCCGAAGAAGCCTGCCTGACCGCGCTGGCCTTTGCCCATCTGGCGGTCGAGGCCGGGCTGCCCGCCGGGGCGCTGAACGTGGTGCCGGGGCTGGGGGCCGAGGCGGGCGCGGCGCTGTCGGGCCATCCCGGCATCCAGCATGTCAGCTTTACCGGATCGGTCGCCA
Organism: uncultured Rhodobacterales bacterium; assembly: GCA_964351135.1. GTDB lineage: Bacteria > Pseudomonadota > Alphaproteobacteria > Rhodobacterales > Rhodobacteraceae > Pukyongiella. The sequence continues at coordinate 6,137 of CAYGNB010000055.1, forward strand.
CCGGGGCGCTGGTCCAGGCGGCGGCGGCCCGCAACGTGGTGCCGGTGACGCTGGAACTGGGCGGCAAGTCGCCCCAGCTGGTGTTCGACGATGCCGATCTGGATGCCGCCCTGCCCTTTCTCGTCAACGCAGGCATCCAGAACGCGGGCCAGACCTGTTCGGCCTCGTCCCGCATCCTGGTGCAGCGCGGGATCTATGACGCGGTGCGCGACCGCATGGCGACGGCCTATGGCGACCTGACCGTTGGGCCCGCCATGGACGACCTGCGGGTGGGGCCGCTGATCTCGGACCGGCAACGGGACATCGTTCAGGGGTTCCTCGACCGGGGCAGCGATTTGACCGTGGCCGGGCGCGGCGTGATCGCCGGACACGCCCCGGACACGGGGGCCTATGTGCGCCCGACCCTCTTTGCCGACGTGCAACCCGATCACCCGCTGGCGCGGGACGAGATTTTCGGCCCGGTTCAGGTGATGATCCCCTTTGACGACGAAGCGCAGGCGCTGGAGATCGCCAACGGCACCGATTACGGACTGGTCGCCAGCATCTGGACCCGCGACGGCGCGCGGCAGATGCGGCTGGCCCGCGCGCTGCGGTCGGGTCAGGTGTTCATCAACAATTACGGCGCGGGCGGCGGGGTCGAACTGCCCTTTGGCGGCATCGGCAAATCGGGGCATGGCCGCGAAAAGGGGTTCGAGGCGCTTTACGGCTTCTCGCAGCTCAAGACCGTGGCGGCGCTGCACGGATAAGGGTCAGGGCCGCAGCGGCTCGCGGCCCCGGTCGGTCAAGAGCCAGCACTCGCGGCCTTCGAACACCGCCGGATGCAGCGGGCGGCCATAGCCCGCCCCGCCATCCAGATCGATCCGGTTGCCGAAATGCTGCGGCGCGTCCAGCGCGGTGTGGCCATGCACGATCAGCCAGGGATGCGCGGCGCGATGACTGAGAAACGGCTCGCGGATCCAGATCAGATCGTCCTCGACCTGCAAATCCAGCCGCAGATCGGGATAGATCCCGGCATGCACAAACAGCAATTCGCCGGCCTCGACAAAAAGCGGACAGTTTTCGAGGAAGTCCACATGCGCCGTTGGCACAGCCGTGCGCGCCGCCGCGATCACCTCTGGGTCCGGGTCGTCGGTCAGCCCGGTCACGCCGTAGGACCGCAGCGTCTCCGCCCCGCCCAGGCGGCGGTTCGCCCAGGTCAGGTTCGAGCGGATATTGGCATCGCGGGTCTCGCCCAGTTGCAGGAAATTCAGGAACAGGCGGTCATGGTTGCCACGCAGGACGTGCCAGTTCCGCTCGGCAGCCTCGCCCTGTATCAGACGGTCGATCACACCACGGCTGTCCGGTCCCCGGTCCACGAGATCGCCCAGAATCACCACCTCGGCCGCGTCGCCGCCATCCCGTGCAATCAGGTCCAGCGCCCTGTCCAACGCCTCGATCTGGCCGTGCACATCGCCAATGGCATAGATCGGTCGGGACATCTGCGGGCTCCGGCGGTTGCGTGACGGCATTCAGGGCGTTTCGGGATATGCCTGCGACACTCAGTATCGCCAATGTCCGGCGAGCGCAAAGCGCGACGGGCATCGGCAAATCAGGTTTTCCCGATACGCCTGACTCTCGCCATGTGAATGAAAAAGGGCCGCCGGCTTCCCGGCGACCCGATCCCGGCGCGGCGCTCAGGCCACGTCGAAGGCCAGCGGTTTGATCTGCCGGAACATGCCCGTCTTGCAGAGCTTTTCGATGACCGGCGCCGGCACCGGATCGTCCACGTAGAGCAGCGCGATCGCCTCACCGCCCGCATTCGACCGACCCAGGGTAAAGTTGGCGATGTTGACACCGTTTTCACCCATGGTCTGCCCCAGCGTACCAATAATACCCGGCACATCCTCGTTGGTGGTGTAGAGCATGTTGGCCCCGATCTCGGCATCGATGTTGATGCCCTTGATCTGGATGAACCGCGGCTTGCCATCCGAGAACACCGTCCCGGCGATGGACCGTTCGCGGACCTCGGTCACCACCGTGACCTTGATGTAACCCTCGAAGGCGCCGGATTTGTCCTGGCTGGTGGTGGAAATCTGGATGCCGCGTTCCTTGGCCACCACCGGGGCGGACACGAGGTTCACGTCCGGGTTCGATTTCTTCATGATCCCGGCCACCACCGAACAGTTCAGCGCGTCCAGGTTCATCCCGGCCACCGCCCCGTCATAGAGGATGTTGATGGCCTTGATCGGCTCATCGGTCATCTGCCCGATGAAACTGCCCAGATGCCCGGCCAGCTTGACCCACGGCCCCATCACGCGCGCCTCTTCGGCGGTCACCGACGGCATGTTGAGCGCGTTGGTCACGGCACCGGTCAGCAGGTAATCCGACATCTGTTCGGCCACCTGCAGGGCGACGTTTTCCTGCGCCTCGGTCGTGGCCGCGCCCAGATGCGGCGTGCAGACCACGTTGGGCAGATCAAAGAGCGGATTGTCCTTGGCCGGTTCGACGCTGAACACGTCAAAGGCGGCGCCCGCCACATGACCCGATTTCAGCAGGTCGGCCAGCGCCTCTTCGTCCACCAGACCGCCACGGGCGCAGTTGATGATACGCACACCCTTCCGGGTCTTTTCCAGCGCCTCGCGGGACAGGATGTTGCGGGTCTGGTCGGTCAGCGGCACATGCAGGGTGATGAAATCGGCGCGGGATAGCAGGTCGTCGAGCTCGACCTTTTCGACCCCCATCTTGGCGGCCTTTTCGTCGCTCAGGAACGGGTCATAGGCCAGCACCTTCATCTTCAGGGCGCGGGCACGTTCGCAGACGATGCCGCCGATATTGCCGGCGCCGATCACGCCCAGCGTCTTGCCGGTCAGTTCCACCCCCATGAAACGGGATTTTTCCCATTTGCCGGCATGGGTCGATGCGCTGGCCTCGGGGATCTGGCGGGCAACGGCGAACATCATCGCGATGGCGTGTTCGGCGGTGGTGATCATGTTGCCGAACGGCGTGTTCATCACGATCACGCCCTTTTTCGACGCCGCTTCCTTGTCCACGTTGTCGGTGCCGATCCCGGCGCGGCCGATCACCTTGAGCTTGTCGGCATGTTTCAGGATGGTCGGCGTCACCTTGGTGGCCGAACGGATGGCAAGACCGTCGTAATTGCCGATGATCTCGGCCAGCTTGTCCTTGTCCTTGCCCACGTCGGGCAGGAAATCCACGTCGATACCGCGGTCGCGAAAGATCTGCACGGCGGTTTCGGAAAGCTTGTCGGAGACGAGCACTTTGGGAGCCATGTTTCTGGTCCTTTTGAGAAATCAGGGACAGGCGGGCGGCCCGCCTTGTATCCGGTCATTTGGGATTGGGCGGGGCTTGGCCCCGCCCTCGGTCAGGCGGCTTCCGCCTGCGCGGCGATCTCGGCGTGATAGGCCCAGTCGAGCCAGGGCAGCAGCGCCGCGACATCGGCGGTTTCCACCGTTCCCCCGCACCAGATGCGCAGGCCCGGAGGCGCGTCGCGATAGGCGCCGATATCCAGCGCCACGTTTTCGGTCTCCAGCCGCTTGGCCACGGCCTTGGCGAAAACCGCCGGATCGGCGATCGCCGGGTCGGTGAATTTCAGGCAGACCGAGGTGTTCGACCGCGTGGCCGGGTCCGTCGCCAGGTTGTCGATCCAGTCGCGCGCCGCGCAGAAATCATGAATCGCCTGCGCATTGGCATCGGCCCGCGCGATCAGGCCCGGCACACCGCCGACCGAACGCGCCCAGTCCAGCGCAAAGAGATAATCCTCGACCGCCAGCATCGACGGCGTGTTGATGGTCGCCCCGGTGAAAATGCCGTCGATCAGCTTGCCCGCCTTGGTCAGACGGAAGATCTTGGGCAACGGCCAGGCCGGCGTGTAGCTTTCCAGCCGTTCCACCGCGCGGGGGCTGAGAACGAGCATCCCGTGTGCGGCCTCGCCGCCCAGAACCTTTTGCCAGCTGAAGGTGGTCACATCCAGCTTGTCCCAGGGCAGGTCCTGCGCGAAAGCGGCACTGGTGGCGTCGCAGATGGTCAGCCCGGCGCGATCATCGGCGATCCAGTCGCCATCGGGAACACGCACGCCCGAGGTGGTGCCGTTCCAGGTGAACACCACATCACGGTCGAAATCGACCGATGCCAGATCGACGATTTCGCCGTAGTCGGCGGTTTTCACCACTGCATCCAGTTTCAGTTGCTTGACCACATCCGTGACCCAGCCCGCGCCAAAGCTTTCCCAGGCCAGCATTTCGACGCCGCGCGCGCCCAGCAGGTTCCACAGCGCCATTTCCACCGCGCCGGTATCCGAGGCGGGCACGATGCCGATCCGGTAATCGGCGGGGATGCCGAGGATCTCGCGCGTGCCTTCGATCGCCGCTTTCAGCTTGTCCTTGCCGATGGCGGCACGGTGGCTGCGGCCCAGCGCGGCACCGGCCAGACGATCAAGCGAAAATGTGGGGGGTTTGGCACAGGGGCCAGAGGAAAAACGCGGATTCGCCGGCCGCGCCGCCGGTTGTACAGTAGTCATGTCTGCTACCCTTCCAGATACATGCCCCTCGTTGGGGAGGGGTGTCCCACGGATGCAGGTAGCGGGCGGCGCGGGTGGTCACAAGCCGAAAAATGCACCACCTGCGCCGCTTGGGATCATATTTGCGACATCGCTGTAGCCGATCGGAAACCGCGCGAGCCGATCAGCCGCCCAGCCGCCGCAACAGATCCAGAGAGGGTTGCCCCGTCGCCGGCAACCCGAGGCTGCGCTGATAATCCGAAATCGCCGCCTCGGATTTCGACCCGATCACACCGTCGGCCCCGCCGGTATCGTAACCCGCCGCGGTCAGCCGTCGTTGCAGGTCCTTGCGGTCGTCCAGCGTCATGCCCTGGGCATCGGCGCCGAACGGTGTTTTCAGCGGCCCGCCCCCGGCGATCCGGTCGGCCAGGTGGCCAACGCCCAGCGCATAGCTGTCGGAGTTGTTGTATCGCTTGATAACCTGGAAGTTTTTGAACACGGCGAATTTCGGCCCCGGCACCTGCGGCTGGATCACCGCGATCGGCGTACCGGACCGCGCCGCCGCCGATCCGACCTCGCCGCCCCAGGGTTGCCCGGGCACCCAGCCCGAGCGTTTCAGATAGGCAGCAGTCGAGGCGAGCGCATCGGCGGGGTTTTCCGACCAGATGTCGCGCCGTCCGTCGCCGGTGAAATCCACCGCGAATGCGAGATACGAGGTCGGAATGAACTGGGTATGGCCCATCGCACCAGCCCAACTGCCCACCATGTTGCCGGGCGTGGTATCGCCCGCCTGCAGGATCTTCAGCGCCGCGATCAGCTGTTTTTCAAAGAACGACCCGCGCCGCCCGTCATAGGCCAGCGTGGCGGTGGCCGAGATCACCGGCACGTCGCCGCGCCGTTCGCCATATCGGCTCTCCAGCCCCCAGATCGCGGTGACAATATGGCGATCCACACCATAGCGACTCTCGATCTGCCGCAGCAGGTTTTCGTGGCGTCTCAGAGCCGCGCGCCCCTTGGACACCCGTTCGTCCGAGGCCGCGATGGCAAGATAATCTTCCAGCGTGCGGGTGAATTCGGTCTGGTTCCGGTCGCGTTCGATCACGTCCGGCAGATAGCCCGCGCCGCGAAAGGCCCGGTCCAGCGTGGCCTGGCTGATCCCCTGCGCACGCGCGCGCGGCTGGAACCCGGCCAGCCAGGCGTCGAACCCCGCATTGGGCACCGGCCGCATGCCGGGTTGCGACCGCGTGGTGGCCGAACCACCGCCGCCCCCGCAGCCGGAAATCCCGATCATGGCTGTGGCCCCAAGGCCCAGCGCCACCGTTCGTCTGTTGATGATCATCTGCCCGCCCTCTGTTTTCGGCTTTGCATCAGCTTATCCGAATGGGCACCCACCACAAGATGCTGGCGCGCGCGAAAGCGAAGACCCGCCGCGCGGTGCTGGCGCTGAAAATTTGCGCTACCCCGCCCCGCATGGCCGACTTTCGCGGTTCCAATCCGCCGCAAGCTGCCTCAAATCTAGCACATGCAGGATTCGACACCCAACAACGTGATCGGCGTGGACGGCGGCGGCACCTCATGCCGGGTGGCGCTGGTGCTGGACGGGCAGCGCCACGAGGTACAGGCGGGCGCGGCCAATGCCACCAGCGACCTCGACGGAACCATCCGCACCATTCGCGGCGCGCTGGATCACCTGCGCGACGCTGCCGGGGTCAGCGGTGACCGGCTGCGGGCGCTGCCCGC
>CAYGNB010000056.1:0-10268 GCA_964351135.1 uncultured Rhodobacterales bacterium
CCGGTCATGTCCTCGATCTCTCCGATCTTGCGCGCCATGGCGGCGATGGCGGATTTGCCGTCCTTCAGCCGTGCACCGGCATGGCTCGGCTGGCCGGCTGTGCGCAGGTTGAAACGCGCGATGGCATAGCGGCCGATGGTCACGCCGCCGTCGTCATGCCCCGGCTCGGGCACCAGCACATAGGCGTGCCGCGCTGCCTCGGCCTCGATCAGGTCGCGCGTGCTCGGGGTACCGACCTCTTCGTCGGGGGTGAACATCACGGTGACCGGCAGCGGCGTCTCCAGCCCTGCCTGCGCCAGTTTGCGGATCGCCTCGAGGCTGACGAAATTGCCGCCCTTCATGTCCATGATGCCGGGGCCATAGCAGATCTCACCGTCGCGCCGGAACGGCAGCACGTCGAGCGTGCCAACGGGATGCACCGTGTCCATGTGCCCCAGGATCAGGATGCCGGGCTTTCGTCCCCGATCCGGATGCGGGAATCGCGCACGCACAGAGCCGCCGTATCCCATGCGGCCGGGGATGCGTTCGATCGTGGCCCCCATCATGGCCATGTCATAGGCGGCGAGATCCATCATGCGGTCGACGGCAGCGGCATCGAACGTGGGGCTCTCGCATTCGATCCAGGGGCGCAGACCCACCAGCATCTCTTCGGCGTCAAACGGCAGTTCGAGCGGATTCATCTGGTAACCTTTCAACTGGCCAGGCGGCGTTCGACGATCCGTGCCATCACGGACGCTCCCACCGGCAACAGATCGGGATCGAGGAAAAAGCTCGGATTGTGCAGGCCGGTGGTGCCGGAATGGCCGATCCGGCAATAAGCGCCGGGAACGACCTTGAGCATGTCGGCAAAGTCCTCGGACCCGGTCGCAGGTTCATCCGCGCTGCTGACATTCTCTTTGCCGACGATATCGGCCGCCGCTTCGAGATAGGCATCCGACAGGTCGGCATCGTTCATCAGCACGTCGAAGATGTTGCGCAGGTCGATGGTAATCTCGACGCCATATGCGGTGGCAAATCCTGCGCAAAGCTCGCGCATCCGGGTTTCGGCCAGTTCGCAAACCTCGTCCTTGAAATAACGGATCGTGCCCGCCAGCGTCGCCATGTCCGGCACCACGTTATAGGCCGATCCGGCATGCAGCTGCGTCACTGACAGCACACAGGCATCCAGCGGGGCCACGTTGCGCGACAGGATGGTCTGCAGGCTGCCCACCAATGCCGACGCGATGACCAGCGGATCGCGCGACTGCTGCGGCATGGCCGCATGGCTGCCCTTGCCCTGAACCTTGATATCAAAGAACGAGGCCCCCGCCATCGCCGCCCCCTTGCAGATGCCGACCTTGTTCGGCTCGCCACTGGGGAAATTGTGCATCCCGTAGACCTCGTCACAGGGGAAACGCTCGAACAAACCATCGGCCAGCATCCCGCGTGCGCCGCCCAGGCCTTCCTCGGCGGGCTGAAAGATCACGATCGCCGTGCCCGCGAAATCGCGGGTCCCGGCCAGATGCTTGGCCGCGCCCAACAGCATGGTGGTATGTGCGTCATGACCACAGGCATGCATCACGCCGGGGTTGGTCGACCGGTAGGGCAGGTTGGTTTCCTCTTCGATCGGCAAGGCGTCCATGTCGGCCCGCAGCCCGATACGCCGCGCGCCTTCACGGTTGCCCCTGATGATGCCGACGACGCCCGTGCCGGCAATGCCCGTATGGATCTCGTCGACGCCATATTCCTTCAGCTTTTCGGCGACCACGCCGGCGGTGCGATGCTCGGTAAAGCCGATCTCGGGATGCGCGTGCAGATCCTTGAAGATGTCGGTCAGTTCATCCGTGCTCTCGGCAATGATGGGCAAAACGCTCATGGTGTCTCCTTGGTGTTACTCGGCCGCTTCGGCGAAGGGGCGGAAATTTGCGAAATCCCAGTGGCGGCCGGGGGCGGCCTTGATCAGGGCCTTGGTATAGTCCTCCTGAGGAGATCCGAGCACCTGCCCCGCGGGTCCGTATTCGACCACCCGGCCGTTCTGCATGACCAGCACGTCGTCGCAGATCTGCGCGGCCACGCCCAGGTCATGAGTGATGAACAGGATGCCCAGCCCCAACCGCTCCTGCAGCTCGTCCAGCAGTTTCAGAACCTGCGCCTGAACGCTCACATCCAGCGCCGACACCGCCTCGTCGGCCACCAAGACATCCGGGTCCATCGACAATGCACGGGCGATGGCGATGCGCTGACGCTGACCGCCCGAGAACTGGTGCGGAAAGCGATCGACGGCGGTGGCCGGCAAGCCCACCAGTTCCAGCAACTCGCGCGCCCGCGCCATCGCCTCTGATTTCGGCGTGCCGAAGTTCAGCGGCCCCTCGATGATCGACTGCCCGATCTCGATGCGCGGGTTGAGCGAGCGCATCGGGTCCTGGAACACGATCTGGATGTTCTTGCGCTGCGGTTTCAGGTCCTTCTGCGACAGGTGCGCAATGTCGGTATCGCTCACCATGATCTGCCCCGAGGTCGGGTCGATCAGGCGCATGATGCAGCGCGCCACGGTGGTCTTGCCCGAACCGCTTTCGCCGACGATGCCCAACGTGCGCCCCTTGGGCAGGCTGAAATTGACGTTGTCCGCCGCCTTGACCTCGCGCCCCCTGGCGAACCAGCCGCCACCGCCATAAACCTTGCAGAGATCCTTTGCCTCCAGCACCACGTCCTGCGAGGTGGCCGGCCGTTCGGGCCGGGGCACCTGACTGGGCACCGAGCGCAAAAGATCGCGGGTATAGTCGGTTTTCGGATGCCGCAGCAGGTCGTCCAGATCCTGCGCCTCCATCACCTCGCCCAGTTTCAGCACCGTGACCTCGTCCGCAATCTCCGAGACCACGCCCATGTCATGGGTGATGAACAGAACCGCCGAGCCCTGCTCTTCGCGCAGCTCGCGGATCAGGCTGAGGATCTGCGCCTGCGTCGTCACGTCCAGCGCCGTCGTCGGTTCGTCCGCGATCAACAGCTGCGGGCGCATCACCAGCGCCATGGCGATCATGATCCGCTGACGCTGCCCGCCCGACAACTGGTGCGGGAAACTGCGATACATCTTGTCCACGTCGGGCAGATGCACGGCCTCCATCATCTCCTTGGCGCGGGTGCGGCGCGCCGATTGCGACATGTTCGAATGGAACTCCAGCACCTCTTCGATCTGCTGGCCCACGCGCGCGACCGGGTTCAGCGCCGTCATCGGCTCCTGAAAGATCATCGACATCGACGTGGCCCGCAGATCGCGCAGCCGTGACGGGCGCGCGCCCAGCAGTTCCTCGCCCTTGAGCTTGATCGACCCGGCGATGGGTTGCAGCACCGACGGAAGCAGGCCCATGGTGGCCAGTGCCGTGAGCGACTTGCCCGAGCCGCTTTCGCCGACGAGACACATGGTCTGCCCCGGCTCGATGCTCAGGTTCAGCCCCTTGACCACCTGACTGTCGGCATTGCCGTTCAGCGCGATCCGCAGGTCGGATACATCCAGAAGGCTCATCGGTCGATCCCCCGCTTTGCCATGCGCGGATCGAGTGCGTCACGCACCGCATCCCCCACAAGGTTAATTGTCAGGATGGTGACCGACACCACCAGACCGGGCCACAGGACGATGCCTGGGTTGATCTGGAAATAGATCCGCCCCTCGGCCATGATATTGCCCCAGCTCGGTGTCTCGGGGTTGATACCGGCACCAAGGAAACTCAGGATTGCTTCGGTCAGGATGGCACTGGCACAGATGTAGGTGCCCTGGATGATCAGCGGCGCGATGGTGTTGGGCAACAGATGCCGCTGCATGATCCGCCAGGTCGGGGTTCCCGCCGCGATTGCTGCCTCGACATAGGGTTCCTCGCGCGCCGACAGCACCAGTGACCGGACCAGCCGGACCACGCGCGGCACTTCGGGAATGGTGATCGCCACGAGAACCGTCCACAGGCTGGCCCCCCAGAGCGACACGATGGCAATGGCCAGAAGGATGCTGGGGATCGCCATCATCCCGTCCACCATGCGCATCAGTATCGCGTCGAGCCAGCGCAGGTAGCCCGCCACCAGACCCAGGAACAGGCCCAGCAATACCGCAAAAATCGACGCGGCAACGCCCACCACGAGCGAGATGCGGCCGCCATAGACGATGCGCGAAAACAGATCGCGCCCATAGGCATCGGTGCCCAGCCAGTATTCGGCGCTTGGCGGTTTCAGACGCACCGCCGGCGCCAGGCGCACCGGGTCATGCGGAGCGACCAAAGGCGCCAGAATGGCAGACAGCACAATCAGCACGAGGATTACCGTGGCAACGGTCACGATCGGGCTGGAAAGCACGATTTCCCGCGCGCGGGCCAGTGCCGACACACGGCCCGGGGCGGTGACAGGGACAGTTTGATCGGTCATGCGTAGCGGATCCTCGGGTCAAGCAGCACATAAGCGATGTCGATCAGCAGGTTGATCACGACATAGATGAGAGAGGCGAGCAGGATCACCGCCTGGATCACCGGATAATCCCGGCTCAGAACCGCATCGACGGTCAGGCGGCCCAGCCCCGGCAGGTTGAACACCGATTCAGTAACGACCACGCCGGAAATGATCAGCGCAAAGCCGATCCCGATCACGGTGATGATCGGCACCGAGCAGTTGCGCAGGGCGTGGCGCATCAGGACCTTGTGTTCGGGCAACCCCTTGGCCCGCGCCGTCCGCACGTAATCATCGCCCAGGATCTCCAGCATCGAGGTGCGCGTGATCCGCGCGATCAACGCGATATAGAGCAGGGTCAGCGTAAAGGTCGGCAGCGCGATCCGATGCAGGAACGGTCCCAGCCCGTCGCTGATGGCCTTGAACCCCTGCACCGGGAACCAGCCAAGCTGCATGGCGAAAAGCGAGATCATCAGGTAGCCGATCACGAAAACCGGGATCGAGAAGCCCAGCACCGACAGAAGCATCACGAAGCGGTCGATGAGCGTGCCCTGTTTCCACGCGGCGATGACACCCAACGGCACAGCGATCACGACCGACAGGATGATCGTGGTCAGCGCGAGGCTGATGGTCGGCTCCATCCGGTCCGCGATCAGGTCCAGCACCGGCTTGCCCGACAGCACCGAGGTGCCGAAATCGCCGCGCAGCAGGTCACCGATCCAGCTGACGAATTGCACCAGCAGCGGCTCGTTCAGACCCAGAGAGGTGCGGATCGCTTCGAGCTGTTCGGGTGTCGCCGTGTCACCGGCGATGATCGCCGCCGGATCGCCGGGCGTGAGGCGCAGCAGCAAAAAGACGAACAGGGCGACGAATCCCATGACGGGGATCGCTGCCAGCACTCGTTTCAGGATGTAAAAGACCATCGGCCAAACCTTTCCGGGTAAGAAACCTCTGTGTCGGAAAACCCGGCCCCACATGCGACTGTGGGGCCGGGTTTCATATCAGTTCTTGGAAATGTTCCAGAACAGCGGCGCAGGCGCATCCAGCACGCCGTCCAGATTGTTGGACCATGCGGACGGCACAAAATACTGGCCGATCGGCGCATAGATGCCCTCTTCGTAGGCCAGCTTCTGGATCTCCTCGGCCAGCTTCTTCTGCTCGTCCAGCGTGGTCGCCGTGGCATAGGCGATCCGCAGCTCCTCGAGCTTCGGAATCTCGGGCCAGCCGAACCAGCCGCCTTCGGGGCCCTTGCCGTTGACCATGTTGTTGACCAGCGGGTTGAACACGTCGGCCCCGACCCAGTTGGTCATGAACATGTGCCAGCCGCCTTCGGCGATCGGTGCCTGGCTCGCGCGGCGTCCCACCAGCGTTTGCCAGTCCATCGCCTGCAGGTCGACGGTAAAGCCCGCATCCCGCATCGCCTGGGCAACCACGACAGGCTGAGTGCGCAGGGTGCCCACATCGGTCGGGTGCATGATGACGATGGGCGTGCCGTCGTAACCGGCCTCTTCCAGCAGCGCCTTGGCCTGATCCATGCCGTTGCCCTCGACCAGCGTTTCGGACCCGACATCGCTGGCCAGCGGTGTGCCGCAGACGAACATCGCGCCGCACAGGTTGTATAGCTCGGGATTGCCCACCAGCGCATCCAGCACGTCCTGTTGCTTGACCGATGCGATGGCCGCCTTGCGGATGCGCGGATCGTCCATCGGCGCGTTCAGCGCATTGGGCCGCATGATCGTCTGATAGCCAAGCGCGTTCAGATTCCTGACCGTGACATCCGGGTTGGCATCCAGGATCGGCAACAGGTCGGACGGCGGGCTTTCCCAGTAATCGATCTCACCGGCCTGCAACGCGTTCAGCGCGGTCTGGTCGTCGGGCATCACCACCCATTCGACGCGATCGACCTTGACCACCTTTCCGCCGGCAGCAAAGCTCGCCGGTTCGTCGCGCGGCACGTAATCCTCGTTCTTCTCGTAAACGGCGATCACGCCGGGCTGGTATTCGTCCGCCACCCACTTGAAGGGTCCCGATCCGATCTGTTCGGGGATCGCCTCGGTCGAGGGCGTTTCGGCCAGACGCTTGGGCATGATGAACGGCACGTTCGACGATGGCTTGGCCAGGCTGTCGATCACCAGGCCATAGGGTTCCTTCAACTGGATGACGAACTTGTTCGGCGCGTCGCCCTGCTCCATGCTCTCGACGAAATCCATCAGCACCTGGCCCATGCCGTCGCGCTCGCCCCAGCGTTTGATCGACGCCGCGACATCTTCGCCGGTGACATCCGCCCCGTCGTGGAACTTCAGACCGTCCCGCAGGGTAAAGGTGTAGGTCAGCCCGTCATCCGACACCTCGTGCGACTCGACCATCTGCGGCTGCGGCACAAAATCGGCATCCAGCGCATAAAGCGTGTCGAAAATCATGTAGCCGTGGTTGCGGCTCATATAGGCGGTGGTCAGGATCGGGTCGAGAACACGCAGGTCCGAGTGTTTCACCGCACGCAGCGTCTGCGCGTCGACAGCGCCGGTCGCCATTGCCAGCCCGGCCAGCGTCGCGCTGAACAACGTCGAGCGCAGCAGGCCGCGCAGCCCCTTCGGCTTTGTGTTGAATGTGGTCATGTCAGTCATGGATTGCTCCTGTTGGTTGAAGTCGTTGCGCAGGGCTTTGCCGCCCTTGTCGCCTAAATCTAACTTGTAGCCTCCTCCCTTTCCTTTCGGAACTGCCCAGGTTCGAATGCCCGCCCCAGCGGCTCCAGCCGGATACCGGGCGCGAGATTGGTGAACGGCAGGCTCGCGGGGCTCACCGGCATCGGGCCCGGCGCGGTGCAGGTCAGGATGGTTTCGGCGATCGGGTCGAAATCGGCGCGAAAGTGAACCGAGCTCTTGTTGACGAGGATGGCCTGTTCTTCGGGTTCGATCCCGACGAAACGATACATCTCGCGGTCCGCCATCTGCGCCTTGTTGCTGGTCACGACCACACGCACACCTCCGATCCGCAGACAGGCGGACGGCCCCATGTTCAGAGGGGCGCCGCCGTAGAACGGCCCCGTTGCGATCAGCCTGCCATCCGACAGCCTTTCGACCGTGAACCGCCCCTGAAAGGGCGCGTCACCGGGGATACCCGAAAACCCGCCCAGCGCGATATCGATCTCGGCCCCTTCCCCAGCTTCGTGCGCGGCGGCGGCGGCCCGAGGGTCGACCATGTTGCCAAGCGCGGCCCCCTGCACGTTCTGGCGCACCAGGGCACGCAACATGCCGGTGGTATTGGAGTCGCCCCCCGCACCGGGGTTGTCCTGTGTATCCGCGATCACCACCGGGCGCGTCGCGGTTTCGGCTATACGCATCGCCTCGATGACACCCGCATCCGGGTCGTAGGATTTCCCGGCCAATGCCGGCTCGGCGTCAAGCACGGCCTTTTCTATGGCATCCGCCGCACCGTCGGCATCGGCACCGGTTTCACCATAACATATCACGGTCGGCCCACAGCCCGGAAAATCCGCCGCCGGAAACCCGAAGAAGAAAGAGGTGCTCGCCACCGGGCCGGTTTCCAGATCGGCGACGAGATCGTAGAGCCCCCGTGCCGGCTCCGCCCGCGTGCTCTGCCACGCAATCGGCACCAGGAATGGCAACCGCCGGAACGCCTTGGCGTAAGGCGCCCCTCGCGCCATCAGTGCCTGCAGCTGCTGCGCGGCTCGATGGCCGGTGTCGGCCATGTCCACATGCGGATAAGTACGAAAACCCAACAGCACATCGGCCGCATCCACCATTTCCTGTGTGATGTTGCCATGCAGGTCCAGCGCCGCCGCAATCGGCACATCCGGCCCCACCGCCGCGCGCAGGTCCATCAGCAACCGGCCCTCGCCGTCATCCTCGTGCTCGGCCACCATTGCGCCGTGCAGGTCCAGAAATATCCCGTCCAGATGACCGGCGCCCGCAATGCCCGAAACTATCTCGCTGGTGATGCTTTCATAGGCATCCCGACAAACATGCGCGGACGGGATCGCACCAGCCCAAAGGATAGGAACCATGTCCCAGCCAGCCGATTCGCCGAAATCGACCGCACCGCCGATTCCCAGGTTGATGTCGCGACCGCGTTCAATCACCTCGTGACCGCGCGAAATGGGCATGTATCCCCCGCCCTGAACGAAATCGGCCATCCGCGCTTTGGTCGGCGCAAAGGTGTTGGTTTCATGCAGGAAACCGGCAAGCGCCACGCGCTTTGACATTATTTGCCCCCAATTCCGGCACCCGCCCCGGCGCCAACTTCATACCGCCGCAAAGTATTGCCAGACAATACAGCTGCATCGTATAGAAATCGTAGGGCAACATACGACCGAACGTCAATGAGACACCGAACAGGAGAACCGGATGTTCAGGAACACGACACGGTCGGAACCGGGCAAACGTATCCCGACCGCCGAGGATCGTGCCGAACCTCTCTTTGTTCAGTCCGTTGAAAAGGCCATGGCGGTGCTCTCCGCCTTTCACCATGCCGACGGCCCGCTGACCCTGACCGAGATCACGGCCCATGCCGGGCTCGACCGCAGCGCGACGCAGCGCATGGTGCATACCCTGCGGGCATTAAACTATATCCAGCGTGATGCCGGCGGGCACGGCTTTGTGCCCGGTGTGCGCATCCTCGATCACACGCTGGACTATCTCCGGTTAAACCCGCTGGTCAGGCAGGCCACGCCGGTTCTGCAGGAACTGCGATCCTCAGTCCGCGAACGGGTCGACTTCTCGCTGGTCGACGATACACGCATGATCTACGCCGTTCGCCTTCAGACCAAACGCCAGACCTTCAATGCCTCGCTACTCGGCCACAGCGTGCCCGCCTTCTGCACATCGGGGGGCTGGGCCATGCTGTCGCGCCTGCCCGAACCCGAAGCCCGCGACATCATCGAGCGGTCCGACCGCCGCCCCTTCACGCCGCACACCCTGTCCGACCCCGAGGAAATCATGCAAGCGGTCGGCGAAACCCGCAGCAACGGCTATGCGCTTGCGCTCAACCAGCTTCTGACCGGCGAGATCGCGCTCGGATTTCCCGTGCTCGACAACCACGGCAGGCCCGTCGCGGCGATCCATATCGCCGGGTCGCTCGCCGAATGGACCCCCGAAGATTACGTCGCCCGGTTTGCCCCGCTCGGCCAGCAGACCGCCCGCGCGCTCAGCAAATACTGACCCGTCACAGGAGACCCCCATGACCACGCTCACCCTGCCCGGTCTATCTGCACCCGCCAGCATTTCCGTCGATGAATGGGGCATGGCGCATATCCGTGCCGGGAACACGCGGGATCTGTTTTTTCTGCAGGGGTTCAATGCAGCTCGGGACCGGTTGTGGCAGATAGACCTCTGGCGCAAGCGGGGGCTGGGCCTGTTGGCTGCCGATTTCGGCCCCGGCTACCTGATGCAGGACCGCGCCGCTCGCCTGTTCCTCTATCGCGGCGACATGGCCCCCGAATGGGCGGCCTATGGCGACGACGCGGAAGATATCTGTACCGCCTTTGCCGCCGGTATCAACGCGGGCGTCGATCTGGTGCTGGACGGCACCTGGCCCCTGCCTCCGGAATTTGCCGAGCTTGGCACAAAACCCGCCCACTGGGCGCCCGAAGATGTCGTGCGCATCCGCACCCACTGCCTGTCGCGCAACGCGGCCTCGGAGTTCGCGCGGATGCAGGTTCATGCCCTGGCCGATCCCGAAACCGACCTGCTGCGGGTGCCGCTCTCTCCGCCGGTGCCGGACAGCGAATGGCAGACCATGGCCGACACCCGCCTGCCGCCGGATGCGCTCACGGTCTATGCGCTCGCCACCGCCCCCGTCACCTTCCAGCGCGAACGCCTCGACGCCACGCTGGAGGAGGCATCGCA
>CAYGNB010000056.1:10368-12336 GCA_964351135.1 uncultured Rhodobacterales bacterium
CCCCCGTCACCTTCCAGCGCGAACGCCTCGACGCCACGCTGGAGGAGGCATCGCAATGGTCCACTGTCGACGCAAGCATGACCGTGCAGCGCGCCGCCCCCTCGATGGAAGGCTCGAACAACTGGGCCATCTCAGCCGGCCTCACCGACACCGGCCGCCCGATCATGGCCAGTGACCCGCACCGCCAGCACGCCGCGCCGTCCCTGCGCTACATGGTACACCTGACCGCGCCGGGCCTGGACCTGATCGGCGCCGGTGAACCCTCTTCGCCCGGCATCATGGCCGGCCATAACGGCACCGCCGCCTTCAGCCTGACGATCTTTTGCGCCGATCAGGAAGATGTCATGGTTTACGAAACCACTGATGACGGCACCGCCTATCGCTATGGCGACGGCACGGAACCCTTTGTCCGACTGACAGAAAGTTTTGCGGTCAAGGGGGCGCCCGATCAATCGCTGACCCTGACATTCTCGCGCCACGGGCCTGTGGTCCACGCCAGGGACAACACCGCCGTGGCCATCCGTACCGTCTTTACCGACCCCGGCACCGCCCCCTACATGGCCAGCCTGAAATCCATGCGGGCAACCAGCGTTCCCGCGTTCCGGTCGGCGCTGATCACATGGGGCGCCCCGTCGGTGAACATGGTCTATGCCGACACGGTGGGCGACATCTGCTGGCAACCCGCCGCCTATGTGCCCCGACGAAATGGCTGGCGCGGGCTGGCGCCCGTAACGGGGGACGGACGATACGAATGGCAGGGCTACATGACCGCCGCCGACCTGCCGGCGATCGAGAACCCCGACAAGGGTTTTGTTCATTCCGCCAACGAGATGAACGTGCCCGAGGGGTGGGACCACACTGCCAACCCCATTGGCTTTGAATGGTTCGAGGATAAACGTGCCGACCGCATTGCCGAGGTGATCGGGTCCGGTGGTGCCAGGGATGTTCCGGGCAGTTGCACACTCCAGACCGATACGTTTTCGGCCTGGGCGCTGGACCTCTGTGCGTTGGTCCCGGAAACCGCGCTCGCGGCGGCGCGCGACATGCTGCGGGGGTGGGACGGATATGCCTCCGCCGGTTCGGCCGCCGCCCTGCTCTTTGAGATCTGGCTCTCTGACCACCTGCGCCCTGCCCTGCTGGCCCGCGTCGCGCCCGACAGCACCCTGCGCAGATATCTCGTTCCCGGCAATGTCCCGACGGTTGTTCGCCTGCTTCGCGGCGACTACCCCGGCCTGACCGCCCGCGCCGGCATCGACCGGGATGCGCTGATCGCCGACACGCTCAGCGCGGCCTGGGATGATGCGGCGGCCCGGTTCGGCACGGACCCCGCCGCATGGCACTGGGGCGATCTGCACAAGGGATATTTCAACCACGCCCTGACACCGCTGGGCGCCTCCCACGATGTCGGCCCGCTGACCAAGGGCGGCAGCGGCACAACCGTCATGCTCGCCCATTACGACGCTTCAGACTATCGCGTCCAGATCGGTGCCTCGGTGCGCATGGTGGTCGATGTGGGGGCCTGGGACAACAGCGTCTGGATCAACGCACCAGGTCAATCCGGCATACCCGGCGATCCGCATTACGACGATCTCGCCCCGCTCTGGGCCGAGGGCCGCTATGTGCCGATGCTCTATTCGCAGGAGGCGGTGGACAAGGCCACCGCCAGCCGGATCGAGCTATGCCCGATGCTGTCAGACTGACTCGAACCCGTATCAGCAAGGGTGGGATCGTAGCCTCCCCATGCCGCACAGAGACTACGCCACTCGGCGAGAGTAGACGCACGATTGAACTCGGAATTCTGTCTTGTGTAGAGGCTGCACTCCGAACTGAAATGGTTGAGGACGGATGAGCAGCCCCACAGATATCAGTTCCAGCACCCCTCTACCCGGTCGAATGCACCGATACGTAGATCACCGCCCTCTTCGATCATGACGTTCTTCTTGATCTTGCGGCTTGGTGTTCGGGGAA
>CAYGNB010000057.1:0-1481 GCA_964351135.1 uncultured Rhodobacterales bacterium
GAACTCGCCCCGCTTGACGTGTTCTGGCCACGCGAAGGGGAGCAATTCATCGCATCCTTGCAGAAGACAGCGGCAAAACGCTGGCAAGACTTTGCGTCGGAATATGGAGTTTCCGCGGATCACCCCACCCGCGCCCTGCTGCGCGATGTGCCCGTCGAGCAAGCGCGCTCGCTGGCGCAATGGCACAGTGCCACCGGCAACTGGGATACGGTTCTGGCAGAGTTGGAAGGCAGCGCAGAGGCGGATGACTACGATCTCCGCATGACGCAGCTGCGGGTGGCAAACGGCGCGACGGCGCGGGTCGGGTTCATCGGATCGGCGCGCCTGCGCGAACGGCTTGACGGGTTGTGTCACGTCGTCTGGCTGCGCGAAACCGATTGCGACACCCAGATCGCAATGCTGGATCTGGACCTGATCCTGATCGAGACCGTGAATGACAGCGCACCGGGAGACTGGTCGCTGGCCTTCAGCAGCCTGACGGGTGCCTTGCCCGAGGCGGGAAAACGGCTGTTCGAACTTGCAGGTGCCGCCGGGCTTGCGACCCGGATGGTCGTCACGACCAGCCCGTCGGCCGTTCACATGTGGCGTGAGGCGCTGGAACAGGCATCGGCCGTCACCGTCGAAGGCGCACGCGACTGGTCCGGCCTGCCGGGGACGCCGGTTGTGGTTCCACGCAGCACCGATCCCACTGCGTGCAGCCCGTTTTCCCTGCAGGACCGGAACTGGGATCGGGTGCTGGTGCCCGCCGGGTCCGATCTGTTCCAGTATCCCGATTTCGCAGAGTTTTTCGATCAGGCAGGCGACGACACCTGCCTGATCGCCGAGTTCCGCTATCAATTCGTGCCGCATTCCCTGCAGGTGCGGATGCCGTCCCGGCAACTGGCCATGGCGTCGGATCTGTCACGGCATCAGCAGCGGATGCTCTTGCAGCAAGCGGGAATCGTGATCATTCCGGGCACCAGCCTGCGAACCATGGGAGAACTGGAAGAGCTTGCGCTCGACGCGATCGCTTCGGGTGCGATCCCGGTGATGTTTGGCGACCCGCCAACCGAAAGCACGATCCTGAACGCCCTCGACCGCGTGTTCTCGCCGGGCGATCTGATGCGCCTGCGCCTGATATACAGGGCGTTCTGGGTCCGCGAACGGCGATGGCTAACGTTGTATCGCGACGTGATGCGCAACCATGTCTGGACGGCGGACCATGCGGCCGCCATCCTCGGCGACGCCGCCGCATCCACCGTCCCGCAACGCCCCCTGCGCGGAACCGCCGTTGTTCCGACCAAACGCACCTGGCTACTGCCCGACATCCTCGCCACGTTCCGCCGCCAGACCTGGCCTGACCGCGAGTTGATTGTGGTCCTGAACACCAATGAAGACGTCGACCTGCCCGACCTGCGAGACAACGAACACATCTTCTTTCTCAGTGAAAGCGCCAATATCGGGGAATGCCTCAATCGCGCCATTGCCGCCGCCACGGGCGA
>CAYGNB010000057.1:1581-3442 GCA_964351135.1 uncultured Rhodobacterales bacterium
GACTGGCTGGACCGCGTCTGCACGAGCGATGCACGTTACATCTGTGCAAATACCAGCAGCATCGTTGTATTCCGGTCAAATGACGACACTCGTCATACCTGGAAAATCAACAGTGACATCATGGATCAGTTCCGACCGCTTCTCTCAGGTGCCGATAATTCTATGCTGGAAAGCAGCCCTGCCCCGAGAGCATACTGAGCGTGGGAGCGAGGAGAGCAACGGAGCGCGCTGAAAATGGATCGAAGCGGCAAGACATCGGAGAGTTGCCCGACAGGGGCCATCGAATGAACTCAGTCTCCGAACACAAACCCAGGGCACTGCTTGTCGTCGGAACCGGTCGCAGCGGCACCTCGCTGACAATGCAGGCGCTGCAGAAACTGGGGGCCTATGTCCCCGATCACATGGTCCCGCCAAGCGAGGCAAACCAACGGGGCACCGGAGAAGACACCCGCATTCGCGACCTGATGAACGGCGTTTGGCGCGCGCTTGGCAATTTCTTCACGTTCCGGCCCAGCGGGTGGCTCGAGAATACCGATGTGCACAAGGCACAAGCTGCGCTGGCCACCTATCTGCAGGAAGAAACCAGACGCGCGAACGGTCGGATACTCGCCATCAAGTTCCCCCTGGCCGCCGTCTTCCTGCCGCTCTGGCAGAAGGCCGCGGAGTCGGTCGGTGTGGAGCTTCGCTTTCTGTGGGCCACACGCGGCATTCTGGAAACGATCCGCTCATACGACATGGCCTATGGAACACCGCCGGACCTGGCCCAGGCGCATTGTCTGCAGCGACAGTATTACACGCTGCGCGACGCGCCCGAAGACACGATTATCCTGCCGTTCGAAAGGTGGCGATCGGATCCGCACGGCGCCCTGGCGCAGCTGGCCGAGCTAGCAGGTTTGCCCGAGCCCGAGGCGCAGAGCGAAGAGGTTTTTCATGCAAAGCTGGACCGCGCCTCTGCCGAGACCATCGAGGTATCGAATGTCCTCGTTGACCTTTCCGACCGGATCGCGCAATCGGGCGACAAAACCCTGCAGGCCGGTGATCTGAAAGATGCCCGGCTCATACTTTCCCTGGCAAAGGCGATGTGGGAAAGCCGATTTTTTCAGAACGAATACGGGCCAACGGGAAAAATGATGGCAACTCCGGAAGATAGCGATACCATGCTGCGACTTTCTGCCGTGCAGGAAGACCTGAAAGGTGAGGATGCCGCCGGCGAACTGGCGGAGATCATGAACGCGTTGCGTGAGGATGCGGACAAGCCGGCACAGACCGCCGCACCGTTGACAAGTAGCGGCGACGGGCTGGATCCGAAGGTCCAGTTTGCGCTGCAGGGGCTCGATCAACTCACGCATGGTCTGCAGCAGGAACTGCAAAACGCCAGAAAGACCATCACTCGGTTGCGGAATGACAACCAGCAACTGCAGGCGCGCAACAGGGCGCTGGCGGAAGAAAACCGAACGCAGAAGGCGGACCACAGGAGGACCCTGCGCGAGGAGCGCATAAACCATCGGGAAGCGTTAGCGGAGGCAAAGGCGGATGCGACTGCCAACCGTAAGGCTTATCGAGCCCTTACCGAGGCATATGACAATCTGGAAACCCGGCTGGAAGCGCGTTTCAAGGCACGGCTGACGCAGGCTGAAATCCAGATCACCAATCTGAAACGACGCGGCGAACGCCAGATCGAACATATCGAAAACCTGCGGACGATGATAAGGCAAGCCGCGCAGAAATTCTCGGGCGAAACATTGCCCCCCGGCGCAACATGGCAGCGGACGGTCGGTCTTCTGCGCAGTGCAACCGAGCAGGCGCAGGCGCAGCGCACGATGCTGGACGAGGTATACAAAAGCCGGTCCTGGCGGATCAC
>CAYGNB010000057.1:3542-9777 GCA_964351135.1 uncultured Rhodobacterales bacterium
CCGGGATCATCGCCGCCCGCGACAGGATCAGCGTGTAGTCCTCCGGTGCGACGACGGCGAGCCGTGCGTCCCGCCCGGCACGCTGCAGGGCATAAGACCCAAGGACATTGTAGGCGATCAGGTATTCGCCTGAAATGACCGCGTCGATTATCTCGGCGGAACAGCAGGTGGCCACCGAACCGCTCCGCCCGAACGCTTCCATCAGACCGCCAAAGGTCGTCGCTTCGAGCGAATCGCTGAAGGCAAGGAGGAACCCCAGGCCGGATTCCTCGATATCGTAGGTCGCCACGCGTCCGGCAAACCGGCTGCCGGTCGGCCGCAGCAGGTCGAGCAGGTCGAACCGGGATCGCGGCACCTCGTCCCAGACGATCAGGTCCCGGTTATAGACCATCACGACAGGTTCGCGGGTGATACCCCACAGCTGATCGCGCCACTTGAGCTGGGGCGAAAGCTCGGCGGTCTCATCCGACGCATAAGTCGTGGCGCACCCCTGATTGACGAGGTCGACCATGTGATGAACGGCCGAACTGATGACGAGATCAGCGCCGGTATTGCCGCTGGCGCAGTCACCGGCGGTCAACCGGTAGAGATCGTTCGACCCCCACTGTTCATAGACGACGCGGGTATCTGGCCGCGTCTCCAGATAGGCGTCGATCACGGCACCGAGCGCCGCCAGATCGGTGGTACTGCGCAACAGCGCGACATACGTGGCGTCGGCGGGACCCAATTCAGCGGTCAGTTCAGGCGTCTGGGCGGCGAGCGGCTGCCAGATGCAGATCAGCAAGGCCACGAGACGGCTCATGCCTCGCGCCTCGGCAGTTCGAGCGCGACGGCATGCCGCCCGTCATTACGCGTCATCCGAATCCGGCCGCCATGCCCCTCGGCAACCTCCCACGCGATGGCCAGACCAATGCCGGTGCCGCCGGAGCTGCCGGATTTCGTGAACCGTGTACCCGCGGATTGCAGGATGCCCGGCTCTGGGCCATCACCGCAATCGCTCACCCACAAGGCGGTCATATCACCATTGGTCACGCCAAGCCGGATCGGCGGTTTCCCGTGGTGCAGCGCGTTGGTCAGAAGGTTCTTGCCCGCCTCGGTCAGCGAAAGGCCATCGCCCCGGACCGGCACCGGATCGTCGGGCAGGTCCAGTTCCACCTCCAGCCCCGCGTCAAGGAACAGGTCATCGGTGGCCTCGACGATCTCGACAGCCACATCGCGCAAATCCAGTGGTGTCGCGGGTTCCGTATCGGCACGGTGGATGATCATCGCCCGGCTGAGAAGCTGATCCAGAAGCCGACCCAACCCTGCCGTGCGATCCTCGATGCGCGCGACGATGCGGTCGCGACGGTCGGGGTCACTTTCGCTGGCGGCCAGCTGGGCCTGCGCCCGGATCGCCGCGACCGGGGTGCGCAACTGGTGGGCGGCGTCGGTCAGCAGCTTGCCGGTCGCGATACTCTGCCGTTCCAGCCGCGCCATGAACGTGTTGAGCGAGGTGAGCATGCCCGCCACCTCCTTTGGCGCCGACAGCGACAGCGGCGTGAGGTCCGTCGGCTCGCGCGCGGCCAGCGCGTCGCTGATGCGCGGCAGCGGCTCGAGCGCCCGGCTGACCACCAGCCAGGCAAAAAGCGCCATCACGGCCCCTGCCGCACCGAGAACGAGCATTGCGTTCTGGGCGATGTCCCGCGCGAGATCCCGCCGGGCGAGCAGCGTGTGCCCGACAACGACCTGCACCGGACCCGAAAACCGGCGTTCGGCAAAACGGCGGGTCAAGGCCACGTAGCGCGCGGGTTCGTCGCCGAACGTGCCGTCGTAGAACACGCTTTCACCCATCGCCGCCCCATCCGGCAGCGGGGCGGTGCTGTCACCGGTCAGGGTCACGCCATCCGGTCCGACGACGCGATAGCGGATGCGATCATCGGGGGCGAGAGACATCAGTTCGAAAGCGGATACCGGCAGATCGACGATGGCCGCACCATCCCGGATCGAGATCGCGGTGGCGATGTCGGTCGCGGCCCCGAGAAGCAGGCGGTCATAGGCTTCTCGCGCGGCCTGTCTGCCATAGGCCAGCGCCGCGACCAGCACCACCGCGCCGCCCAGCACCAGCACCGATCCAACCGCGAGCGCCACGCGGCTCTTGAGCGACAGCGTCGCACGAACCACTCCGCGATCAGGCATCGTCGGCGTCCAGACGATACCCGAGCCCGCGATGCGTTTCGATCCGCGCGCGCGACCCGGCAAGCTTCTTGCGCAACCGCGCGATATAGAGCTCGATGGTGTTCGTGCCGACATCCGCCCGGTCGAAGGAAAAAATCCCGTCGAACAGCTGATCCTTGGACAGGATCTGCCCCCGGTGCGACATCATGAGGTTCAACAGGGTCATCTCGCGCCGCGTCATCGGCACCGGCGCATCCGCGACATGCACGGTGCGGGCGGCAGGATCGAACACGAGATCGGCCAGCCGCATCAAATTGCTGACCTGGCCCTTCTCGCGCCGGATCAGCACCCGCAGCCGCGCCTCGAGTTCGCGCAGGTCGAACGGTTTCACCAGATAGTCGTCGGCACCGGAATCGAGCGCCTCCACCCGCGCGGTCACCTCGAACTCGGCCGTCAGCATCAGGACCGGCGTGCTGTTGCCGCGATCGCGCAGCCATTTGAGCAGGTGCCGCCCGTCACCGTCGGGCAGGTTGATATCCAGCACGATGGCATCGTAGGCCTGCACCGCCACGCAGTCCTCGGCATCTCCGAGCGTCGGCGCGAGATCGCAGGCAAAGCCCGCGGATTCGAGGCTGGCAACGACAGCGTCCCCGACATCGGCGGTATCTTCGACGATCAGAATGCGCATGTGCCATCCCCCCGGTAGAGAAGCTTACCCCGCGGATCACGGTCGGAAAAGCGCGCCGTTCAGCACCATGACAGGTTGGTGACAGGTTCCGGCCTTATGGTTGCCCCACTCCGGATCGCCACAAGCGCGGTCCGCGACATGATGTGGAGGAGACCTATGCAATTCACGACCATCCGGCGCGGCCTCGCCGCCGCCGCCTTTCTGGCCTGTGCGCCCTTCGCGGCCGCCGCGCAGGATTTCACCCCCGAGAACCCCGAATGTATCGCGCCCGCCAACCCCGGCGGCGGCTGGGATTTCACCTGCCGCCAGGTCGGCAAGACCCTGCAGGATCTCGGCCTGATCCCCTCCACCATGCAGGTGGTCAACCTGTCCGGCGGCGGTGGCGGCGTGGCCTTTGCCGAAGTCGTCAACAAACGCAGCGACGACAACGACCTGATCGTCGCGGCGTCGTCGGCGACGGCAACGCGGCTGGCGCAGAACGCGTTCCCCGGCAACACGATGGACGAGGTCCGCTGGGTCGGCGCGATCGGCGCGGATTACGGCGTGATCGCGGTGGCGGCGGACAGCGAGATCGCGACGCTGCCGGACCTGATGGACCAGATCAAGGCGGATCCGACCTCGATCTCGATCGGCGGCGGTTCGGCCGTCGGCGGCTGGGACCACCTGAAAGTGCTGATCGCGGCGCAACAGGCAGGCGTGGAGGACGTGCGCAAGGTAAAATACATCGCCTTCGCGGGCGGTGGCGAGGCCGTAACACAGCTTCTGGCCGGGTCGCTGCAGGCCTTTACCGGCGATCTGTCCGAAGCACAGGGGTTCGTTGAATCGGGCGACATCAAGGTAATCGCGCTGCTGGCCCCGGAACGGCTGGACGGCGAATTCGCCGATTTCCCGACCGCCCGCGAACAGGGGATCGACGCCATCGGCGCCAACTGGCGCGGGTTTTACGCGCCGGGCAACATGAGCGACGCGGCCTATGATTACTGGGTCAGCCGGATCGACACGCTCTATGACAGCGACGAATGGAAAGCGGTCATGGCAAACAACGGTCTCGCACCGCTCGACCTGCAGGGCGCCGAGTTCCAGGCCTTTGTCACCGAGTCGGTTCAGAGCATCCAGGACCTCTCGCGCGAGATCGGCATCCTGCAGTAACCGCGCCCTGGCGTCACGGCATTCCCGGTCTCGACCGGGGATGCTCTTCCATCATCCGCAACCGGGAGGAGTTCGCATGAGCGACCGCGTCTTCGGTGGGATCGGTCTGGTCCTCGCCCTCTTTTTCGCCTGGCAGGCATCCATCATCCAGGAGAGCTTCCTGTCCGATGTCGTCGGCCCCAAGATGTTTCCCTACATCATCGCCACGATCATGGGCATCGCGTCGATCTATTTCCTGCTCAAACCCGACCCCGAGCCGGACTGGCCAAATGCCGGCCGGCTGGTCGAAATCGGTTTCGCCGCTCTGGTGATGTTCGCCTATGCGCTGGCATTGCCCCAGCTGGGGTTCGTCATCGCGACCGCACTGGCGGCCACCTACCTGACCTGGCGCCTCGGCTCGCGGCCGCTGGAAAGCGTGATCATCGGCGTGGCCACGTCGGTCGGCATCTACGTGGTTTTCAGGCTGCTGCTCGGGCTGAGCCTCGCCCGCGGCCCCTTCGGTTTCTGAGGAGCACCACATGGAATTGATGTCTCAACTCGCCGACGGGTTCGCCGTCGCGCTCACCTGGCAGAACCTCGCTCTGGCACTGATGGGCTGCTTTCTCGGCACGATCATGGGCGCGCTGCCGGGGCTCGGCCCGTCAAACGGCGTCGCGATCCTGATCCCGCTGGCCTTCACCCTCGGGCTCGGCGCGACGCCGTCGCTGATCCTGCTGACCAGCGTCTACTACGGCGCGATGTATGGCGGGCGCATATCGTCGATCCTGCTCAATATCCCCGGCGACGAACCGGCGATGATGACCTGCCTCGACGGCTATCCGATGGCACAGCAGGGCCGTGCGGGCGAGGCGCTGGCGCTCTCGGGCGTGGCCTCTTTCGTCGGCGCCTTCTTCGCCACTTGGGGGCTCGTTCTGCTGGCCCCGCAGCTCGTCAAGGTCGCGCTCCTGTTCGGTCCGGCAGAGTATTTCGCGCTCTTCGCGCTGGCCTTTGCCACGCTCGGCGGCATTTCATCGACCAATCAGGCGAAATCGGCCTTTGCCGCGGCGCTCGGGCTCGGGCTCGCCATGATCGGCGTCGACACGCAGACCGGCGTTCCCCGCTTCACCTTCGGCGAGGTGCATCTGTATGACGGGATAGATTTCCTCGTCGCCATCGTCGGTCTCTTTGCCCTGTCCGAGGTCTTTATCTTCCTCGAACACCGGGGCACCGAGCGCGACATTTCCCATCAGCCAAAGATGCAGATCGGCCGCATCGTGCCGTCGTGGAGCCTCATCCGGTCATGCATCCCGACCATGGGCCGCACCACTGTTCTGGGGTTCATCGCGGGCGTGCTGCCCGGCGCGGGTGCCTCGCTGGGCTCTTTCATCTCCTACTCGATGGAAAAGCGTATCGTGGACCGCGACAACACGTTCGGCACCGGCGATCCGCGCGGTGTCGCAGCGCCCGAGGCCGGGAACAATGCGGCGGCCGGCGGCGCGCTGGTTCCCATGCTCGCCCTGGGCGTGCCGGGGTCGGGCACCACGGCGGTTCTGCTCGCGGTTCTGCTGGCGCTCAACATCACACCGGGGCCGCTGCTGTTCACGCAAAACCCGGATGTGGTCTGGGGCCTGATCGCGGCGCTTTTCATCGGGAATGTCATGTTGCTGGCAATGAACATTCCCATGGTCGGCCTGTTCACCCGCGTCCTGCTGGTGCCGCCGCGCATCCTGATGCCGATCGTGGCGATGATTTCCTTTGTCGGGATCTACGGCATCTCGGGGTCGAGCTTTGACCTGATGGTCATGGTCGGCTTTGGCATCATGGGCTGGGTGCTGCGCAAGCTCGACGTGCCGCTGGTGCCGATCATCCTCGGCACGCTGCTGGGCAATGAAATGGAGGTCAATTTCCGGCGCGCGGTAAACATCGCTGACGGGGACTACTCCGTTCTGGTGTCCTCGCCGCTCACCATCCTGTTGTGGTCCATCGCCATCATCGGCTTTGTCCTGCCGATCCTTGTCGGCGGCGTGCTGCGCCGCCGTATGCGCATGGCACATGATGCCGAAGGCGCCATCGAAGACTGACGACACCCCGATGCCTGCGGATGCCCAATACGAGGGCGCCGCAGGCATCGGGTCAATCCCGCAAGAAATAGAGCGGCAGAAACGGGAGCATCGCGCCCGCTGCCGAGGACAGGACGCCCCGGGCCACGCTCGACGACACCGGCACACCGAATTGCGGAAGAACGAAACCCACGGTAACCGCCCC
>CAYGNB010000057.1:9877-12329 GCA_964351135.1 uncultured Rhodobacterales bacterium
CACGGGCCGGGGCCTCGACACCCGACAGGGCCTGCCTGCCGGGAAAGAAGCTTTCGCTCCAGGCGCCGTCCACGCGCACGACCTCGTGGCGATCGAACAGGAGATGGATGTATTCGACCGCCTCGCAATCCTGCACCGGCCGGATCGAGCCGTCGTTGACCAGCGCCTTGGCGGGTGCCAGCGCCTCGGAGGTGCCGAAATGCAGTTCGACGGGCGCACCGGTGACCAGCATCCGGTGCTGCGGCGACACCATCATGTCACGGGCGGGCACGCCCGGCGCGATGCTGTCGCGGGCAAACCGGACCGGTCGCAGATCCGGCCGGGCCAGCAGCGTCGGCGCCAACAGCCGTTTCCGCCCCACCCAGCGCAGGGGCGCGGCGGCGCCGTCGCGGGTGACGACCCTGTCGCCGGGCCGCAGACCGGCGACGGGCCGTTCGCCGCATGGCGTCAGGATGTGGCTGTCCGCGGTAAAGCAGATCACCTCGATTTCGCTGAAGGTGATGGTCGAGACGACATTGCCACCCGGCGCATCCAGAATGTCGATCGTGCCGGCTTCGGTGGATTTGTCGTCATTCTGGTAATGGACCACGAAAGGGGCGTTGATGGTGATGCGGTCGATATCGCTGCCATCGGCGTCTTCGCCGCCAACGATGGTGTCGTTGCCGGACGAGCCATTGATCAGGAACGTGTCGTTGCCGTCCTCGCCGTGCAGCGTGTCGTCGTCGGCGCCGCCATCTATGGTATCGTCATCGGCCCCGCCAAGGATGATATCGACGCCGCCACCGCCGTCCAGGGTGTCATCGCCGGTACCGCCCGAAATCGCGTCTGCCCCGTCGTGCCCCTCGATCCTGTCGTTTCCGGCGCCCCCCCCGATAAGGTCGTTTCCGGCGCCGCCAATGATGCGGTCATCGCCAGTTTTGCCTTCGGCAGAGGACGATTCACCGGCCAGAGAACCAAGGGCGATGATGTCATTGCCCGCACCGCCATCGACATTGTCGTTGCCTGGACCGCTGGTGATGATGTCGTTCCCGTCGCCGCCGGTGATCACGTCATCGCCGGCGTCGCCCTGGAGGCGATCATTCCCGGCGCCGCCGGTCAGCGTGTCGTTGCCGTCATCGCCATGCAGCGTGTCATTTCCCGCCCCGCCGGTGATGGTGTCATCACCGTCCTCGCCACTGACATAGACCCCGCCCGACGTGGCCGTGCCGTCAAAGCTGTCGTCGCCATCGGTCAGGTCGATCTGTTCGATTTCGGAAAAATTCAGTTCGACCGAACCATTCTGCTCCACTGTACCCGCTTCGTCGCCCGTCATCGTGACCGTGACCGGGGCACTGGCATCAAGCAACGAAAGATCGAGCTTATCGACGCCCCCGCCAGTCTCACCGCCAATCGCGACGTCCCCGTCCAGCAGATTTTCGAAATTCAATGTGTCCGAGCCCGCGCCGCCTTCGAGCCGGTCCGACCCGGCGCCGTCGAAGAAAGTGTCGTTGCCAGCACCCCCAACGATGACGTCGTCGCCGCCACCGCCGTTGACGACGAGCCTGTGTGACGCGGCCGTGCCGTCGAATGTATCGCTGCCCTGGGTCAGGACAAATTCTTCGATTTCGGAGAACGTCAGCTCTGTCGAGCCGTTCTGGTCGACGGTGCCCGACTCATCGCCCGTCATCGTGACGTCGACGGCCAGGCCGGGCCCAAGCAACTGAAAATCGAGCAGGTCGTTATCTTGGCCGTTGGCGTCCTCGCCGCCGGTTACGGTTTCCTGCTCCAGCGCACCTGTGAACAGCAGGTGGTCTGTACCCTGACCGCCGTCGAGCGTGTCGGACCCGGCGCCGTCCCGGATTTCGTCGTTGCCATCGCCCCCGTGGAGCGTGTCGTCGCCGTCGCCGCCCTCGATTTGGTCGTTGCCACCCAGACCGTCGATGGTGTCGTTGCCGCCCAGGCCATGGATTTCGTCGTCCTGGTCGGTGCCGGGAAGGTTGTCGTCGCCCGGTGTTCCGTTGATTACCGCCATGTGAAACTTACCCTCAGTTCGGCTATGTCACCCCGCATGACCGTCATTTTTTCTGTTCCGAACCGGCGCCGATGATGTGCGACTGCGTAATTGTACCGGTCTGCTGGCTGTCGAGCCGCGCGGCGGACCGCTGGCGTTTGAACACCAGCAACGGCACCTCGATCAGCGCCACGGCCACCCCCAGACCCAGCGCGATGCCGGTCAGGTCGTCCTGATTGCCCCCGGTTATCCGCGCCTGCAGGATCGCCGTCAGAACCCCTGTTGCCGGAACGATTATGAGTCCTGCGATCACCGCGGAGGCGTAGGTTTTCCAGCCGGCGGGAAACCGCCCGAACCACCGGCCCACGACCAGCCCGGCAATCACCAGCGCGATAACGACAAGCATCCCGTCTCTCCTGTCCAGCCGCCGCGCTGTACCACAGGCTCGCTCCGATGCGGGGG
>CAYGNB010000058.1:0-12271 GCA_964351135.1 uncultured Rhodobacterales bacterium
ATCTGGGCGCCACCGATCTGGTGATCGAGGCCGCGACCGAACGCGAAAGCGTCAAACAGGCGATTTTCGAGGATCTGCAGCCGCATCTGCAACCCCACACCATCCTGACCTCTAATACGTCGTCGATCTCGATTACGCGGCTGGCCAGCCGCACCGACCGGCCCGAGCGATTCATGGGGTTCCATTTCATGAACCCGGTGCCGGTGATGCAACTGGTCGAACTGATCCGGGGCATCGCCACCGACGAGGAAACCTACAACGCCTGCCTTGGTGTGGTGGAACGGCTGGGCAAGACCGCCGCATCGGCCGAGGATTTCCCCGGCTTCATCGTCAACCGTATCCTGATGCCGATGATCAACGAAGCGGTCTACACGCTCTATGAAGGCGTGGGCAACGTGAAGTCGATCGACCAGTCGATGAAGCTGGGTGCCAACCATCCGATGGGGCCGCTCGAATTGGCCGATTTTATCGGCCTGGACACCTGCCTGGCGATCATGAACGTTCTGCATGACGGGCTGGCGGATACCAAGTACCGGCCCTGCCCGCTGCTGACGAAATATGTCGAGGCCGGCTGGCTCGGCCGCAAGACCGGGCGCGGGTTCTACGACTATCGCGGCGAAGAACCGGTACCAACGCGCTGACCGGCACGAAGGGGCCAACCCGCTCTCAGACCGCTTCGGGCCGTTTCAGCCGCCGGTCTTACCCAGCGCGAGCGTGTGTTCGCGCAACCAGGCCATGAACCCGCGCGGGTCGGTTTGCAACGGTTTCATCTGTTCGTCTGTCAGCGGCTGACCGATCACCGGTGCCTGCGGCTTGTTGCAGGAACGCACGATTTCATGCAGCAAAAGCCCCTGGCGCAACACCGGCGAAAACTGGCAGGCGATCTGGTAGAGCCGGGAATTTGAGCCGGGATAGAAGATCGGCACCACCCGCGCACCGGACCGGCGGATCAGCTGCGCGGTGAACACGTTCCAGTCACGTTCGACCGGCGGCCCGAACCAGCTGTCCGACGACATCACGACGCCCGAGGGAAACAGCGCAACCACACCGCCCTGCTTGAGATGCGACATCGCATTGGCACGCATCTCGACCATCTTGCGCTGCGCATCCGGATCATGCGGGAAAGGCACCGGGATCATGAACGAGGTCGCCGCCTCGTCCAGGCCAGTCAGCACCGTGCGGGTCAGGATGCGATAGTCCAGCCGCACCCGGCCGATCAGGTCCGCAAAGATCATCCCGTCGACCATACCGTGCGGGTGATTGGCCACCACCACCACGGGGCCGTCCTGCGGGATATTGGCCAGCTGATCCGGCGGGGTCAGCAGGTCGATGCCCATCACGTCGAGCGCGCCGCGCCAGAATTTCTGGCCGCGGTAATCCGCGTTCTTCTTTTCGAAGGCGCTGACCATGCGCAGGATCGTCAGCTTGCCGGTCAGCCATTCGATCGTCTTGATCGCCCGGGCGGTCCAGGGATCGTCAAACGAATTGGCATAGGTAAGCGTGCGGCGATCATAAATCTCGCCCGTCGATGCCGCGGACTGCTTTCCCAGCCCAGTGCTCTGTTCCTGTGCGGTATCCGCCAAAAGTCCGTTTCCGTTCCTCACGCCTGGTGCGGGCGTTCAGAAGCCCTCACCGAACCTGTCCGCGACCAGCGCCTCCAAAGCATCCGCCAATGGTTCAGCATCCGGTCCGGACGTCCGCACGTCAATAGTCGTTCCCTTCGACGCTGCCAACATCAAAAGACCCATGATGCTGTCGCCCGAGGCGGACATTCCGTCGCGCGAGACCTCGGCCTGGGCGTCGAAACCGGAAACGAGTTCAACCAGCTTGGCCGAGGCGCGGGCATGCAGCCCCTTTTCGTTCACGATCTTCAATCTGCGTTCAACCATGGATGGCTCCGCCCCTCAGACCGGCCGAATGATGCGTGAGCCGAGATAAAGCCGGCCCTTTTCGACCGCGCGGTGCAGCGCCTCATCCACCGGCCTGTGCCGGTTGTGAACCAGTTCCAGAAGCGCCGGTACGTTGGCGCCGAACAGCATGCGGCGCTGTTCGCCCGCGCAGGCATTCATGCTGAGGTTCGACGGCGAGCCGCCATAGAGGTCGGTCACCACCACAACGCCGTCTCCGGTATCGACCTCGTCCGCGGCCGCGCAGATTTCGGCCTGTTTCTCACCGCGGTCGTCGTCGGTCCCGATCTGGACCGCCGCGATACCCGGCTGTTCACCCAGCACATGCAGCGCCGTGGCGCGAAATTCCCGCGCCAGCCCGCCATGCATTACAACAACGATTCCGATCAATCCGGCCTCTTATCCGCCACACGTCCGCCCTGCAGCCGTTCTTCGAGCTCCCGATGCCTAATTGACACTTGCTGACCTTGCTCTGCAAGGGCCATTGCCAGCGCCTCGGCGAGCGCAACCGAACGATGCTGGCCGCCGGTGCATCCAAAGCCGATCGACAGGTGTGCCTTGCCCTCTTCGCGATAGGCGGGCAACAGCAGCTGCGTCAGGTCCAGAACCCGTTCAAAGAATGGCGTGAACCGCGCATCCGCACGGACATGCGCCGCCACGGCGGCATCCCGCCCGTCGAGATCGCGCAAATCGGGCTGCCAGTAGGGATTGGCGAGGAACCGGCAGTCGAACACCATGTCGATACCGCGCGGCAGGCCCCGCTTGTAGGAAAAGGACTGCACCGTCACGGCCAGTGCCGGGCCGGAGTCGGGCGCCAGCCAGCGTTCGATCTCGGCGCGCAGCTGGTGCACGTTCATGTCGGACGTGTCCACCAGGATATCGGCACGGCCACGAATGTCCGACAGCAGGCTCAGTTCACGCGCAATCCCGACGCCGGGGGATTCCGCCGGCGCCATCGGATGCCGCCTGCGGGTTTCCGAGAACCGCCGCAGCAACACATCCTCACGGCAGTCGATATATAGCACCGTAAGCTCGGTGCCGGGCCGCCGCGAGAGCTGGTCGATCATGTCCAGCAGGCCCGCGGTCGAGAAATCGCGGTTACGCGTATCGACACCCAGCGCCAGCGGCCGACTCGGCGCCGGCCCGTCCAGCAGCCGGGGCAGCAGGTTCAGCGGCAGGTTGTCGATGGTTTCGAACTGCAGATCCTCCAGCACGTTGATCGCGGTTGACCGTCCCGCCCCCGACGGCCCTGTCACCAGGATCACCCGCGCGTGCCTGCCGCCAACGCTATCGGTCATCGTCCAACCGCCCCGCCTTGAGATACTGCATCAGTGCCGGCGCGAAATGTGGGGCATCCACCCGGAAAAGCAAGGGCAGTTTGCAACCGAGCAGGATAGTGGTGCGCGGATGCGGCAACCGGTCGGTTTCCGCCCGGTCCAGATCGGCCACCAGCACCACGGGGGCCGAGGCGAGCGTATCGGCACGCAGAATGCCCACCCCGCGCGCCTCGATCAGCCCGGCGATTGTTTGCGGCGCCGATGCGACCACCTGTCCGGCGCTGCGGGTCAGGCAGACCCGGTCATCCGCCACCAGCCCCGCACCAAACCCCATCATCGCGAGTGCGAGCGCCGATTTACCGCTGCCCGAGCCGCCCCGGATCAACAATGCGCGCCCCTGCATGGCCACGCAACTGGCATGCACCGTCACCGGATCGGCGGGCGCCGCCACGGGTCAGACCGGCAATCCGACCACGAACCGCGCACCCAGCGGATCCGAGGCGATATCGGCCATGGTCGGTTCGATGTTCTCGGCCCAGATGACACCGCCATGCGCTTCGACGATCTGTTTGCAGATCGCCAGTCCAAGGCCGGAATTGTTGCCGAAATGCGCCTCTGGCCGCTGCGAATAGAACCGGCGAAATATCTTCTTCAACGCTTCATCCGGGATGCCTGGGCCGGTATCCTCGACCACCGCCAGCACCCGGTCGCCGCGCCGGCGCACCCAGACCCGGATCGCGTCACCTTCCTCGCAGAACGATATCGCGTTGGTGATAAGGTTGGCAAAGACCTGCGCGAGCCGTGCCTCCAGACCGTGCACGAGGATCGGACCGTCTGGCATATCTGTGATGTAATCGATACCGGCGGCGCGCGCCTTCTGACCCAGGTGCCGGTTCAGCCGGTCGAGCATCTCCAGCAGATCGAATTCGGCCTTCTCTTCCCTCACCAGTTCCGCATCCAGCCGCGAGGCGTTGGAGATGTCGCTCACCAGCCGGTCGAGGCGGCGCACATCATGTTCGATCACCTCCATCAACCGCTCCTGCTGCTCCGGGCGGTCGACCCGGCGCAGGGCATCGACAGCGGATTGCAGGCTGGCCAGCGGGTTCTTGATCTCGTGGGCGACATCGGCGGCGAATTGTTCATTTCCGTCGATCCGGTTGTACAGCGCAGAAACCATATCGCGCAATGCCCGGCTCAGACGGCCGATTTCATCGCGCCGGGCACCCAGATCGGGCAACCGGATCCGGCCCTTGCGCCGTTGGCCGCCGCCCGTGTTCCGGCCGGCCTCTGCCGCTTCGGCCAGATCGGCCAGCGGGTTGGCGATGGTCGAGGCCAGCACGAAACTGAGGCCCACCGATACCAGCAGCGCGATAACGAACATCTGCAACACGCGCTCTCGTTCCTGACGCAATATCGCATCGACGGACCCCGCGGGTCCGGCCAATGCCAGTACACCCACCGCTCCGCCCGGCAACCGGACCGGCGCCAGCGCGACCATGACCTTGCCACCGATACCGTCAAGCCCGGTTTCGACCCTTGTCCCCGCACTCAGCACCGGCCGCAGATAGGGCAGCAATTGCCGGTCGAGCGCTTCGGGGGGCACCCTTGCCCGATCCTGCGACACCAGGCCGGGTGCCGGCCAGAGCGCGGCAACCACATCGTTGAGCGGCGTGGCCGGCATGGACAGTGCCACGCTGTTGCCATGCCGCTGCCCCAGAACCGATCCGGTTTTCGACAGCACCAGCAGTTCCATACCCTGCGGCAGATTCAGGGCTGCCAACATCGCCCCCGCTCCGTCACCCGCCGCGCCATAAGCGCTGGCAATCAGCTCCGCGTCGGCGGCCAAAACACCGGCCTTGAGCTGTACCAGGTTCTCGCGCGACGTGTTGAGCAGGAAGATCCCCGCCACCAGAACACTCAACCCGATCAGGTTGACCGCGATGATGCGGCGAACCAACGGCGAGGCGCGACGGCGCACCCGGCCACGCAACACGGCGACAGGTTTTGGCCACAGCCGCATCCACCCGCTCTGCGCCAACCCGATCCCGATGTCCCGAAACGTCATCCGGCCATGCCACCGTCAGCTTTCGTTGAAACGATAGCCGATCCCGTAAAGCGTTTCGATCGCGGTGAACTCCGGGTCGGCACCGCGCATCTTCTTACGCAATCGCTTGATGTGGCTGTCGATCGTGCGGTCGTCCACATAAACCTGATCGTCATAGGCCACATCCATCAACTGATCGCGGGATTTCACGAAACCGGGCCGCTGCGCCAACGCCTGCAGCAACAGGAACTCGGTCACCGTCAGCGACACGTCGGCGCCCTTCCAACGGACCGCATGACGCAGCGGATCCATCACCAGAGATCCACGCTCCATCACCCGCGACCCCGCGTCGGCCTCACCGCCCTCGATCGCGTCCTGCCGGCGCAGGATCGCGCGAATTCGTTCCACCAAAAGCCGTTGCGAAAACGGTTTCTTTACATAGTCGTCGGCTCCCATCCGCAGGCCCAGAACCTCGTCGATCTCTTCGTCCTTCGACGTCAGCAGGATCACGGGCATCCCTGTACGCTGGCGTAGGCGCTGCAACAGGTCCATCCCGTCCATGCGCGGCATCTTGATATCGAGCACCGCGAGATCCGGAAGCCTCCGACAAAAGGCATCATGCGCCGACTGTCCGTCATTGTAGGTCTCCACCTCGAACCCTTCGGCCTCGAGCGTCATAGACACCGAGGTCAGTATGTTCCGGTCATCATCCACCAATGCAATCTTCGACATGTTGCCTGTCCCGTCTGTCTGCGCGGTCCTCGCGAATCGGTTCCGTCGCGAAGAGTCATGGCAGCAACCGGTTAGCAATCGCTGAAGATCCGACCAAAGCGCCGACCGATGGTTGCGCAAACGGTTCATGGTTGCGCTAACCCGGCCTGTTCACGCCTCAGCGCTACATGATAAGACCCGCCCAACAGCCCCACGAGGGGCGTGGCCAGGAGCTAGGAAAGCATGACATCCGGAAGGGTCAACCCGAAATTCCGCCTCGAAGATCAGGGCATCGCCGGACTGGGCGAAGTCCATTACAACCAGATGGCCCCGGCGCTGGTCGAAGCCTCGATCAAGCGCAACGAAGGCACGCTGGGCAATGGCGGCGCGCTGCTGGTTACCACCGGTAAGTTCACCGGCCGGTCGCCCAAGGACAAGCACGTTGTGAAGACCGACAGCGTCGCCGACACCATCTGGTGGGAAAACAATGCCGCAATGTCGCCCGAGGGGTTCGACGCCCTCTACAACGACATGCTGGAACACATGAAGGGCCGTGACTATTTTGTTCAGGACCTCGTGGGCGGCGCCGATCCGGCCCATGCAATCAACGTGCGCATGGTAACAGAACTGGCCTGGCACGGGCTGTTCATCCGCACCATGCTGCGCCGGCCGGACCGCGAGGATCTCGAAGACTTCGTCGCCGATTTCACCATCATCAACTGCCCCAGCTTCCGCGCCGACCCCGAGCGGCACGACTGCCGCAGCGATACGGTGATCGCGCTGAATTTCGATCGCAAGCTGATCCTGATCGGCGGCACCGAATACGCGGGCGAAAACAAGAAATCGGTGTTCACGCTGCTGAACTACCTGCTGCCGGAAAAGGGCATCATGCCGATGCACTGTTCGGCCAACCATGCCCACGGCAATCCGGTGGACACGGCCGTGTTCTTTGGCCTCAGCGGCACCGGCAAGACCACATTGTCCGCCGATCCCGAGCGCACCCTGATCGGTGACGACGAACATGGCTGGTCCGACCGCGGCACCTTCAACTTCGAAGGTGGCTGTTATGCCAAGACCATCGGGCTCGACCCCGAGGCAGAGCCGGAAATCTACGCCACCACCTCGAAATTCGCCACAGTGATCGAGAACATGGTGTTCGACCCGGAAACCTTCGAGCTGGATTTCAAGGACGACTCGCTGACCGCGAACATGCGGTGTGCCTATCCCCTGCATTATATCTCGAACGCCTCGGCGGACGCGCTGGGCGGGCATCCCAAGAACATCATCATGCTGACCTGCGACGCCTTCGGCGTGCTGCCCCCGATCGCGCGGCTGACCCCGGCACAGGCGATGTATCATTTCCTGTCCGGCTTCACCTCCAAGGTCGCGGGCACCGAGCGCGGCGTGACCGAGCCCGAGCCCACCTTCTCGACCTGTTTCGGCGCGCCGTTCATGCCGCGCCGGCCCGAGGTCTACGGCAACCTGCTGCGCGAAAAGATCGCCCGCCACGGCGCAACCTGCTGGCTGGTCAACACCGGCTGGACCGGCGGTGCTTACGGCACCGGTTCGCGCATGCCGATCAAGGCCACCCGCGCGCTGCTGACCGCCGCGCTGGACGGATCGCTGGCTGAGGCCGAGTTCCGCAAGGACCCGAATTTCGGCTTTGACGTGCCGGTCGGCGTACCCGGTGTGGCCGAGGTGCTGCTGGACCCGCGCCGCACCTGGGGCAATCCCGAAGGCTACGATGCGCAGGCAGCCAAGCTGGTGCAGATGTTCGCGGACAATTTCGAACAATACCTGCCCTTCATCGACGAGGACGTGAAGGCCGCCGCCATCGGCTGAGCCTGTCCGGTTTCCACGATGACGCCCCGGTTGACGCCGGGGCGTTTGTCGTTCTGCCGTAACGTTTCCGTTTGTCCGGCGCCTGTCCGGTGCGATCCTTGCCCCG
Organism: uncultured Rhodobacterales bacterium; assembly: GCA_964351135.1. Taxonomy (GTDB): domain Bacteria; phylum Pseudomonadota; class Alphaproteobacteria; order Rhodobacterales; family Rhodobacteraceae; genus Pukyongiella. The sequence continues at coordinate 7,888 of CAYGNB010000058.1, forward strand.
CCCCAAGGAGGAGGCCGCACATGGAACCGGACTCTGTAACCATCGACCAGCCGGGCCATCCGCTGGCCGCACGGCTTTACCGACCCGAAGGCCATCCTTTGGCGGTGGCCGTGCTGAACGGGGCGGTGGGCGTGCCGCAAACCTATTACCGCCATTTCGCCGCCTGGCTGGCGCAAACGCACAGCATCGCCTGCCTGACCTATGACTATCGCGACTTCGGTGCTTCGGCCGCCGGACCGTTGCGACAATCGCGAACGACGCTGGCCAATTGGGCCTTTGACGACCAGCAGGCGGCCCGTGACCATCTGGCCAGCCTGTTGCCCGGCATCCCGCTGTGGGTGATCGGCCATTCGCTGGGCGGGTTCGGATTGCCCGGCCAGACCCGGCTCGACGAAATCGACCGCGTGATCACGGTGGCCAGCGGGCCGGTGCATCACCATGACCACCCCTGGCCCTATCAGGGGCTTGCGCGGTTCCTGTGGTTCGCGGCGGGACCGGTACTGACGCGCGCCTGCGGTTACATGCCCGGACGGTATGTCGGACTGGGCGCCGATCTGCCCATCGACGTGTTCCGGCAATGGAAACGCTGGTGCACCGCGCGGGGATTCTATTTCGACGATCCAACGCTCGAACCGGGACGGCTGGATGCGAGCGCGCTGACCTGTCCCGTACACATCGTGGCACTGGCCGACGACGACACCATTCCGCCACCGGCCGTACAGCGGCTTGAGGCGCTCTATCCAAAGGCGCAACGGCAGTTCGATATACTGGATCCGGGCGATTTCGGGCTGGGCAAGGTGGGCCATCTCGCCGCCTTTGCCCGCCGCAACGCGGCGCTTTGGCCAGCCTTGATCGGCGGGCCTAGCTGAAAAACAGCCCCCGCCGCACCAGATTCAACCCGGCGACCAAAAGTACCAGCAACGTCGCGCGGCGAAATTTTGTCTGGTCGATGCGGTCATGCAGCCGCCCGCCCAGCCACATCCCCAGCATTGCCGGAACCACCAGCGCCAGCGAAAAGGGCAGCGTTTCGGCGTTCAGCACCCCCGACCCGAGATGCGCGACCATCAGCGCCACGGCGCCCAGACAGTAAACCACGCCCTGCACCCGCATCTGGTCGGCCTTCGGCGTGTTCAGCGCGGTGAGATACGCCACCGTCGGCGGCCCCCATATCCCCGAGAACCCGCCGATGGCCCCGGCAAAGGCGCCCACCGCAGCCTCGATCCGGGCCGATGGTGCATTGAGATGGAACCGGATACCCAGCAACTGGAGCAGCACGAACAGGGTGATCGGCACCCCGATCAGCAGCAGCATCACGTTCACTGGCAGCACGCGGACCAGTTGGGCACTGGCCAACAGAAACACACCACCCACCGACAGGAACAGCGCAAAACGCCGGATCGAGGCCAGCGCCGCCGCAGGCCCCTGCCGCAGCGCCTGTGCGGCATTGGTCACCAGCGTTGGCAGTATCAGCCCGGCCAGCGCCAGTTCCGGCGACAGAACCATGCCCAGCCCCGAAACGACGATCATCGGCAGCGCGAACCCCACCAGCCCCTTGACCGTTCCCGCCACGCAGGCGATCCCGAAAGCCAAGGCCAGCTCAACCGGTGAAAGAGAGGACATGATCCCGATCATTCCGCCCTCTTAGCCACGCTCGCGACCGTCTGCATCACAAAAATGGGCCGCAACATGCCGCATTGCGGCAAAAAGATGCGAAAAGCCACGCAATATTAAAACCGCATGGGCTATTGGTGCGCATTTTTGTTGCGCTGCAACTGCAAAATAGCTAGGCCGGTGCGGACCCGGAAAAGGACGTGATTCATGCCGCATGATGGACAGGACCAGACGATGACCAGCCAAGCCCCGACCCCCGCGATTCTGCCCGATCTGCTGACCCTCACCGGTGCCGCGGTCGCCCCTGCCGAGGCGGTTCTGGAGAAGGCCCGCGACAGCGTGCGCGCGATGGTAACGGTCGATGGCAAGGTCTCGGGCGCGGCGCTGGAAGCCAATCAATCCGCCGCCCACGGGCTGGCCTGGCTGGCAACCTATGTCGAATCTCTGCGTCAGATGCAGAACTGGGCCAACCGCCTGTCCGAGCAGGGCAAGTTCGGGGAAACCGAACAGCTGCTGCACCAGATCGCGTTCGGCGAATACCTGCACCAGATCGCCGGCGGCATCCCGATGAACCAGGGCGAGGTGGTGCGCCTGCAGGAAATGGGGCTCGGCTGGGACGCGCTGGCCGGGTTCCAGTGCGCTGAGGTCCAGACACTGATGACGCAGGGCAATTCGCCTGCCGCGCGAACCCGGCTGGTCGACCTGATGCAGGAACAGGCCGCCAACATCACCTTTGGCGCCAGCGGGTTGGACGAAGAGCTGGAGATGATCCGCGAACAGTTCCGGCGCTTTGCGGTCGAAAAGGTCGAACCGCACGCCCATGACTGGCACCTCAAGGACGAACTGATCCCGATGGAGATCATCAACGAGCTTGCCGAAATGGGTGTGTTCGGCCTGACCATTCCCGAGGATCACGGCGGGTTCGGCCTGTCCAAGGCGTCGATGGTGGTGGTCAGCGAGGAACTCAGCCGCGGCTATATCGGTGTGGGCTCGCTCGGCACCCGGTCCGAGATCGCAGCCGAACTGATCCTCTGCGGCGGAACCGAGGCGCAGAAGGAACAATGGCTGCCCCGGATCGCCAGCGGCGAGATTCTGCCCACCGCCGTCTTTACCGAGCCGAATACCGGGTCCGACCTCGGGTCCCTGCGCACCCGCGCGGTCAAGACCGATGACGGTTATGAGATCACCGGCAACAAGACCTGGATCACCCACGCGGCGCGCACCCATGTGATGACGCTGCTGGCGCGGACCGATCCGGCCACCACCGACCACCGGGGCCTGTCGATGTTCCTGGCCGAAAAGACGCCGGGCACCGATGACGATCCGTTCCCGACACCGGGCATGACCGGCGGCGAGATCGAGGTGCTGGGCTATCGCGGCATGAAAGAATACGAGCTTGGGTTTGACGGGTTCAAGGTCAAGGGCGAAAACCTGTTGGGCGGCGAAGAAGGCAAGGGCTTCAAGCAACTTATGGAGACCTTCGAATCGGCACGCATCCAGACGGCGGCCCGTGCGATCGGTGTGGCGCAGGCAGCGCTGGACGTGGCGATGCAATATGCGCAGGACCGCAAGCAGTTCGGAAAATCGCTGATCGAATTCCCGCGCGTTTCGGCCAAGCTGGCGATGATGGCGGTCGAGATCATGATCGCGCGTCAGCTGACCTATTTCAGCGCCTGGGAAAAGGATCACGGCCATCGCTGCGACCTGGAAGCCGGGATGGCCAAGCTGTTGGGCGCCCGCGTGGCCTGGGCGGCGGCCGATAACGGGTTGCAGATCCACGGCGGCAACGGGTTTGCGCTGGAATACAAGATTTCCCGCATCCTGTGCGACGCGCGCATCCTCAACATCTTCGAAGGCGCGGCGGAAATCCAGGCCCAGGTGATCGCGCGGCGGCTGCTGGGCTGAACCGGTGCGCCGGCTCGGGGCGCTGGTGGCCCTGCTGGCGCTTGCGGGCTGCCTGCGCGACGAAACCGTGGCTGCCTATGGCGCGGCGGACCGCGACTGGCGGCTGGTCGAACTGGACGGGATCGATTTTGCCGGAACCGCCACACTGCGCTTTCCCGCGCGGGGCCGGATCGCCGGTCATGCGCCCTGCGGACCGTGGCAAGGCCGAATGGTCACCCCGTATCCGTGGTTCGAACTGGAAGCGGTGCAGACAAGATCACCCGACTGCGACAACGACGCCGCCTTGGCGGCGCTGGCGGCGATGAGCCTGTCCGAAGTGTCCGGCCCTGTGCTGATCCTCAGCGACGGCGCCGGGCGCATGATGGTATTCAGGACCGACGGCTGAACGCCTCGACGAAACGCGCACGCGCCTCGGGCAGCGGGTGATTACCCAGGGCCGGGGCCAGCCGATGGGTCAGAAAGTACCCGGTCGTGCCCAACGCCTGCGCCACCTCGGCATCCGGCGCCGGCCCCTGCCCCAGCAGGCAGGGCGGCAGCGGCAGCATGCGGTCCGCCCACTCGCCCGCTCCTTCTTCGGTCGCCGCGCGGCCGGATTTCGGTGAGACATAGACTAGCCCGTCGGTCCGCCCGGTCACCGCGCACTGGGTCAGGTCCAGCCCGAAGCCGGTGGCCCGCAGCAGCGCCAGTTCCCAGTTCAGATAGGCCAGCGGCCAGATCTCGTCGTTCCCCAGCAGGTCCAGCAGCCGTTCGGTTTCGCGGTAGAGCCGGGGATGCGGTTCCCGCTCGGGCAGGCTGAAGGACAGCAGCGCGGTTACCGCGTTCAGCCCGGCCAGCGCCAGCCGCCCCGACAGCGCCGCCGCGGCGCGGC
>CAYGNB010000059.1:0-7076 GCA_964351135.1 uncultured Rhodobacterales bacterium
CTGATCGAGGCGGGGCTGGCGGATGAAAGCCATATCCGCGCCGAGATCGGCGAGGTGCTGGACGGTGCGCCGGGGCGCGGCAGGCCTGACTCGGTAACACTCTACCGGTCGCTGGGCGTGATTGCGCAGGATCTGGCCTGCGCTGTCCATATAGCCGCCCGCGCTGCCGAGGAGGGACGGGGGCAGGTGGTATCGCTCGACTGATCATGGGCGCGGTCGTGGTGCGATTGACAGAAAAACTTTGAGTATAAAATATTCAAGCTTGAAATTTTAATCGACCCGTGGAATCCTACCCTTGGCTTTCATCTTCGAGAGGGAGGGGATGGCGCTGGACGGCAAACATATAGTTGTGACGGGTGGTGGTACTGGGACTGGTGCGGCGATTGCCGAGGCTTTGGCCCATGCCGGTGGCAGGGTCACGGTGCTGGGCCGGCGCGAGGCGCCGCTGCGCGAGGTGGCCAAACAGCACAAGTTCATCGGTTGGGTCACCTGTGACGTGACCGACCCGGCGGCGGTGCGTGCCGCCTTTGAGCAGGCCCGTGGCCTGAACGGGCCGGTCGGCGTGGTGGTGGCCAATGCGGGCGCCGCCGACAGCACCCCCTTCGGCAAGATGACCGCCGAGGGGTTCCGGTCGATGCTGGATGTGAATCTCGGGGGCGTGTTCAACGCCTTTCAGGCGGGGCTTGCGGATATGGAGCGTGCGGGCGAGGGCCGGATGATTGCCATTGCCTCGACTGCCGGGCTCAAGGGGTATCCCTATGTCGCGGGGTATTGTGCCGCCAAACACGGGGTTGTCGGTCTGATCCGGGCACTCGCGGTGGAGCTGGGCCGCAGTGGCATCACCGTCAACGCCATCTGCCCGGGCTTCATCGAAACCCCGATGCTCGACCGCTCGATTGCCAATATCTTGGACAAGACCGGTCTCGGCCCCGACGCTGCGGCAAAGTCGCTGCGCAAGGGCAATCCGCAGGACCGGTTCATCCAGGTGGACGAGGTGGCGGGCGCGGTGCTCTGGCTCTGCTCCGAGGCCGCCCGGTCTGTGAACGGCCATGCGCTTGCCCTGTCGGGAGGAGAGATATGACCGCCCCTGATCCCCGCCCCGATACCGGGCCGGACAGCAAGGCCCGGCTGCGCCTCTGGCTGAAACTGCTCAAGATCACGCGCACGGTGGAATCCAGCCTGCGCGAGAACCTGAGGACCGAGTTCGCCTCGACCCTGCCGCGGTTCGACGTGATGAGCGCGCTGGCCCGCAATACGGGCGGGCTGAAGATGAGCGAGCTGTCGGGCCTTCTGAAGGTCTCGAACGGCAATGTCACCGGCATTGTCGAGCGGCTGGTCGAAGACGGCCATGTGCTGCGTGAGGCGGTGCCGGGCGACCGCCGCGCCAACCGGGTCCGCCTGACCCGCAAGGGCGAAGAGGAGTTCGCCCGCCAGGCCGCCCGCCACGAAGCCTGGGTCGACGGGCTGTTGGGGGCGCTTGATGCCGACGAGGCGGGCGCGATGATCGCGACGCTGGACCGCATTCTGACAGAGGGAAAACCATGACCGCCGCCGACACCACCCATTTTCTGTGCACGATCGAGGACGGTATCGCCACGGTGCGGCTGGACCGGCCCGAGCGCAAGAACCCGCTGACCTTCGACAGCTATGCGGAACTGCGCGACTGGTTCCGCGATCTGGTCTATGCCGATGACGTCAAGGCGGTGGTCTTTGCCTCGAACGGGGGCAACTTCAGCTCGGGCGGGGACGTGCATGACATCATCGGGCCGCTCACCCGCATGAACATGAAGGAATTGCTGGCCTTTACCCGCATGACCGGCGACCTGGTCAAGGCGATGGTGAATTGCGGCAAGCCGGTGATTGCGGCCATCGACGGGATCTGCGTGGGGGCGGGGGCGATCATCGCCATGGCTTCGGATCTGCGGATCGCGACGCCGCAGGCCAGGGTGGCGTTCCTGTTCACCCGTGTCGGGCTGGCGGGCTGCGACATGGGGGCCTGTGCGATCCTGCCCCGGATCATCGGGCAGGGCCGGGCGGCGGAGCTGCTCTATACCGGGCGGTCGATGTCGGCCGACGAAGGTCATGCCTGGGGATTCCACAACCGGCTGGTCGGAGCGGAAACGCTGGAGGCGGACGCCCGCGCGTTGGCCGCGCAACTGGTGGCGGGGCCGAACTTCGGCCACATGATGACCAAGACCATGCTGGCGCAGGAATGGTCGATGTCGATCGAACAGGCGATCGAAGCCGAGGCGCAGGCGCAGGCGATCTGTATGCAGACGGGCGATTTCGAACGGGCCTATCGCGCCTTTGTCGCGAAGGAAACGCCGGTGTTCGAGGGGGATTGAGTCATGCGGATGTTGCGCATCGGGCAAGCTGCGGGAGCCTCCGGCGGGGATATTTCCGGCAAGAGGAAAGGGCGCGCGCGCGATGCCTGACCGGAGTTTTCTTGACTGGCCGTTCTTCGGCGACGCGCACCGGGCGCTGGCGGACGACCTCGAGGCCTGGGCGGCGGCGCATCTGGGCGCGGTGGATCATGGCGACGTGGATGCGGCCTGCCGGGCGCTGGTGGCGGATCTGGGCGCGGGCGGCTGGTTGCGCCACAGTGCTGCCGGGGCGGGCGAGCAACTGGATGTGCGCACGCTCTGCCTGATCCGGGAAACCCTGGCCCGCCATGACGGGCTGGCGGATTTCGCCTTTGCCATGCAGGGGCTGGGCACCGGGGCGATAACGCTCTTCGGGACGCCGGACCAGCAGGCGGAATGGCTGCCGCTGACCCGGTCCGGGCGCGCGATTTCGGCCTTTGCCCTGACCGAACCGCAATCGGGGTCGGACGTGGCGCGGTCGACGATGACGGCCCGGCGCGACGGCGGCGACTATGTGCTGAACGGCGAAAAGACGTGGATTTCCAACGGCGGGATCGCGGATGTCTATACAGTCTTTGCGCGCACCGGCGAGGCGCCGGGGGCCAGGGGGCTGTCGGCCTTTGTCGTGCCTGCCGGTCTGCCGGGGTTCGAGGTTGCCGACCGGCTGGAGGTGATCGCGCCGCATCCGCTGGCGCGGCTGCGGTTCGCGGATTGCCGGGTGCCGGCGTCGGCGATGCTGGGCGCGCCGGGCGAAGGGTTCAAGGTGGCGATGTCGGTGCTCGACGTGTTCCGCTCGACCGTGGCGGCGGCGGCGCTGGGTTTTGCGCGCCGGGCGCTGGACGAGGCGCTGACCCGGATCACCACCCGGCAGGTGAATGGCGCGCCGCTGGCCGATCTGCAGATGGTGCAGGGGCATGTCGCGGACATGGCGCTGGATGTGGATGCCGCCGCGCTGCTGGTCTATCGCGCCGCCTGGACCAAGGATGCGGGCGCGGCGCGGGTGAGCCGCGAGGCGGCCATGGCCAAGCTGTTTTCCACCGAGCAGGCGCAGAAGGTGATCGACATGGCCGTGCAACTGCATGGCGGCGACGGTGTGCGATGCGGCCAGAAGGTCGAGGAACTGTACCGCGATATCCGCGCCCTGCGCATCTACGAAGGCGCCAGCGACGTCCAACGCGTCGTAATCGCAAAACAATTAATGACGGCGATGGAATGACGTTCAAACGGGGAGGAACGATAATGGAACTGGAAAAGGGCATTACCGAAAACGGCACCGGCTATGACGGTGTGGTGTGGAACATTCTGGGACAGACCTATTATCCCAAGGCGGTTTGCGAGACCACATTCGCCTTTGAAACCAATAGCGAGCCGGGCCAGTTCGTGCCGGTGCACATACATCCCACCCAGGATGAATTCATCCTGGTGCAGGAGGGCGAGCTGGACCTGAAGCTGGACGGGGTCTGGACCAAGGCGCGCGCCGGCGATCTGGTGCGGATGCCGAAAGGTATCCCGCATGGCTATTTCAACAAATCCGACAAACCGGCGCGGGCGCTGTTCTGGGTGTCGCCCGCCCGCCGGTTGAAAGAGCTGTTCGAGGCCCTGCACGATCTGGAGGATGTCGAGCGCGTGGTCGAATTGTCGGCGCAGCACGAGGTGGACTTCCTCCCGCCAGAGGCAAATGAGTGAGCCATGCTGGGACCGTCGGCACATGAGGACACATTCGCGCGCGACAACCTGCCGCCCGCCGATCAGTGGCCCGCTCTGCTGCTGGAGGGGTTCGATTATCCCGAGCGGCTGAATGTCGGGGTCGAACTGACCGACAGGATGGTCGTCCGCGGTTTTGGCGATCATGTCGCGTTGATCGGGAACGGGCGGCGGCGCACCTACAAGGAACTGTCGGACTGGACCAACCGCCTGGCCCATGTGCTGGTCGAGGATCTGGGTGTGCGGCCGGGCAACCGGGTGCTGATCCGGTCGGCCAACAACCCGGCGATGGTGGCGTGCTGGCTGGCCGCGACCAAGGTGGGCGCGGTGGTGGTGAACACCATGCCGATGCTGCGCGCGGGCGAACTGACGCAGATCGTGGACAAGGCCGAGATCAGCCATGCGCTGTGCGATACACGGCTGATGGACGATCTGGTGGCCTGCGCCAAGGACAGCCGGTTCCTGAAATCGGTGGTCGGCTTCGACGGCACCTCGAACCACGATGCCGAGCTGGACCGGCTGGCATTGGAAAAACCGGTGCTGTTCGACGCGGTCAACACCGGTCGTGACGATGTGGCACTGCTGGGATTTACCAGCGGCACCACCGGCAGCCCCAAGGCGACGATGCATTTCCACCGCGACCTGTTGATCATCGCCGACGGTTACGCGCGCGAGGTCCTGGCGGTCACGCCCGACGACGTGTTCGTGGGATCGCCGCCGCTGGCCTTTACCTTTGGGCTGGGCGGGCTGGCGGTGTTCCCGCTGCGGTTCGGCGCGGCGGCGGCGTTGCTGGAAAACGCCTCGCCCCCAAACCTGGTCGAGATCATCCAGACCTATCGCGCCACCGTCTGTTTCACCGCGCCGACCGCCTATCGCACCATGCTGGCAGCGATGGAGGCAGGCGCGGACCTGTCCAGCCTGCGCGCGGCCGTGTCGGCGGGCGAAACCCTGCCCGCGCCCATCTATGACGATTGGATCGCCAGGACAGGCAAACCGATGCTGGACGGGATCGGCGCCACCGAGATGCTGCATATCTTTGTCACCAACCGGTTCGACGATCATCGCCCCGCCTGCACGGGACGGCCGGTGTCGGGCTACGAAGCCAGGGTGATCGACGACGCGGGCAACGAGGTGCCTCCCGGCACCGTGGGCCGGCTGGCAGTGCGCGGGCCGACCGGGTGCCGGTACCTCGCCGACGACCGGCAGCGAGATTACGTTCAGGACGGCTGGAACATCACCGGCGACAGTTTCACCATGGATGCGGATGGCTACCTCCATTTCGCCGCCCGCAACGACGACATGATCCTGTCCGCCGGCTACAACATCGCCGGTCCCGAGGTTGAGGCGGCGCTGCTGTCCCATCCGGCGGTGGCGGAATGTGCGGTGATCGGCGCGCCCGACGAGACGCGCGGCAATATCGTACAGGCCCATGTGGTGCTGAAGGCAGGCCATGCCGCCGGCGACGTGATGGCAAAGGCGCTGCAGGGTCACGTCAAGGCGACCATCGCGCCCTATAAATACCCGCGCAGCGTGGTGTTCACCGAAACGCTGCCCAAGACCCAGACCGGCAAGATCCAGCGGTTCCGGCTGCGGCAGGACTAGCGCGGCGAGATATAAAAAGGGAGGAAAGACATGAACGAAACTCAGGGCATCACGCCGGCCGCATCCGGCCTCGGTGACGTGTCATGGAACGTGGTCGGGCATACCTATACGCCCAAGCTGCATTCCGACAACGTGTTTGTCTGGCACGCGGTCGTTCCGGCGGACACGTTTGTGCCGCCGCATGTGCACCCGACCCAGGACGAATGGATCTATATGCTGACCGGCGAGATGGAGGTGGAGTTCGGCGCCGAGGTCCACAAGGCCGGGCCGGGCGACACGATCCGGATGCCGCGCGGTATCGCACACGGTATCTTCAACCGCTCGGGCGCCGAGGCCACCTGTGTCTTCGGCGTGGCGCCCGCGCGCAAGCTGTTTGACCTGTTCGGGGTGCTTGACGGCGTGACCGACCCCGAAGAACTGGTGCGGCTGTCGGCCCTGCACGAGGTCGATTTCCTGCCACCGCCGGATGCGGGCTGAGGGCGGGCCGATGGCGAAACGCAAGACGGTTGCGGTGATCGGCGGCGGGGTGTCGGGCCTGGCAGCGGCCAAGGCGTTCGACGAGCGCGGGCACCGCGTCATCGGGTTCGAGCGGACCCATGATTTCGGCGGCGTGTGGGAACCCTCGCGGTCCTATCCGGACGTGCAGACCCAGAGCCCCAAGGATCTCTATCGCTTTACCGACCTGCCGATGCCGGACAGCTACCCGGAATGGCCCAAGGGGCCGCAGGTTCACGCCTATCTGCACGCCTATGCCGACAAGCACCGGCTGGGCCGCCTGTTCCGCCTGAACAGCAATGTGGTGACGATGGATAGGCGCGCCGACGGGCAACCGGGCTGGACACTGACCATCGAAGAGGCCGGGCAGACCCGGCAGGAGGATTTCGATTTCGTCGCCGTCGCGACGGGCCAGTTTTCCGACAAGAACATCCTCAGCTTTCCCGGACAGGAGGATTTCATCGCCCAGGGCGGGCAGGTGATGCACAGTTCGGATTACTGCGATCCCGGACTGGCGCGGGGCAAGAGTGTGGTGGTGTTGGGCGGCTCGAAATCGGCCACCGACCTTGCTGTGAACGCGGCCCGCAACGGCGCGGCGCAGGTCACCATGGTCTATCGCGAGAATGTCTGGCGGCTGCCCTATTTCATCGGCGGGATCAATTTCAAACACCTGCTCTACATGCGGGCGCAGGAAATGCAGTTCAACGGCTGGGGGCGCACCGGGCTGGCGCGCGCCGTCGCGGCGATCACCAAGCCGCTGGTCTGGGCCAACTTCCGCGGGCTCGAAACCCTGCTGAAGCTACAGTTGGGGCTCAAGAAATGGGATATGGTGCCCGACAGCCCCATCGAAAAAGAGGCATCCTGTTCGCTGCCGATCGTGACGCCGGGGCTGTTCGAAGGCTTTCGCGACGG
>CAYGNB010000059.1:7176-12271 GCA_964351135.1 uncultured Rhodobacterales bacterium
GCGGAAATGATCGCCAACTGGCTGGTGCGCTATGCTGACGGCAAGCTGGCCAACCAGCCGAGCGACGACGCAATGCGCGCGAATATCGATGCGATGCTGGATTGGCGCCGCCGGGAACGCCCTGCCGCTCAGGTCTATGGCGGGTTGTGTTCGGCCCCGTTCCATTTCCGCCATTTCGACGAACTGCTGGCCGATATCGGTGCCACGACGCGCAAGCGGTCTAACCCGCTGGCCGAGCAGTTTTCATACCCTGATGCGGGCGCCTATGGAACCTTTCTGGCATCTGCACCACAGTATGCTGCACAATGAACCGGGCGGCCCGGAAAGGGTCGCCCATTGATAACAGGGAGACAGAAATGATGTTGAAAAAAGGACTTGTTGCATCGCTCGCGGTGGGGATGCTTGCGTCGATGGCGGCCGCCGAGCCGGTCAAGATCGGCATGATCACCACCTTGTCGGGCGGTGGCGCCAGTTTGGGCATCGCCGTGCGGGACGGGTTCATGCTGGCAGTGAAACAGGCGGGCAACCCGGATATCGAGGTGGTGATCGAGGATGACCAGCGCAAACCCGATATCGCGGTGCAACTGGCCGATCGGATGATCCAGTCGGACAAGGTGGATATTCTGACCGGGATCATCTGGTCGAACCTGGCAATGGCGGTGGTGCCGGCTGCGACCGCGCAGGGCAAATTCTACCTGTCGCCCAACGCCGGTCCGTCGGCGCTGGCCGGCAAGGGGTGCGACCCACTCTATTTCAACGTCGCGTGGCAGAATGACAATCTGCACGAGGCCGCAGGTGCCTATGCCAACGAGGTGGGCTACAAGAACAGCTTTATCCTCGCGCCGAACTACCCGGCCGGGCAGGACGCGCTGGCGGGCTACAAACGGATGTACAAGGGTGACATCGGGGGCGAGCTGTTCACCAAGCTGGGTCAGACCGATTACGCGGCGGAACTGGCGCAGATCCGCGCCTCGGATGCCGACAGCGTCTTCTTCTTCCTGCCCGGGGGCATGGGGATTTCTTTCCTCAAGCAATATGCCGACAGCGGTATCGGCCTGCCGGTGGTCGGCCCGGCGTTCAGTTTCGATCAGGACGTCGTGCAGGCGATGGGTGACGCGGCGCTGGGCGTGCACAACACCAGCCAGTGGAACAAGGACCTGGATAACCCGGCGAACGTTGCCTTTGTCGAGGCGTTCGTGGCCGAATATGGCCGGCTGCCGGCGCTTTACGCGAGCCAGGGCTATGACACCGCCAACCTTATTCTGTCGGCGATGGCCAAGGCGGACGTGAAGGATACCGATGCCTTTCGCGCCGCGCTGGAGGCGGCCGATTTCGACAGCGTGCGCGGCGATTTCAAGTTCGGGTCGAACCATCATCCGGTGCAGGACATCTATGTGCGCGAGGTGATCAGGGAAGGCGATGTCCTGACCAATCGCATCGTCGGAACGGTGCTCGAAGACCATGCCGACGCCTATGTGTCCGATTGCAAGATGTAAGCAACCTGCGGCGCGGGGCTCGATCCTGCGCCGCAACATGGAACCCTACCTGACATGACAACGATCTTGCTGATCGAACAGATCCTGAACGGGCTTCAGTTCGGGGTGATGCTGTTCCTGACCGCCGCCGGGCTGACACTGGTGTTCGGTGTGATGGGGCTGATTAACCTCGCGCATGGATCGCTGTTCATGGTCGGTGCTTTCGCCGCCGCCGCGGTGGCGGGGGCTACCGGGTCGTTCCTGCTGGCGATCGCGGCCAGCATCGCGGCGGCGGCAGCGGCCGGGGCGGTGGTCGAGGTCGCGGTGATCCGACGGCTCTACGGGCGCGACCATCTGGATCAGGTACTGGCCACTTTCGCGCTGATCCTGATCTTTTCCGAAGGCACGCGGTGGCTGTTCGGGTCCTCACCGCTGTTTCTGGACATTCCGTCCTGGCTGGCCGGGCCGGTGACGTTGCCGGGTGGCATCCTCTATCCGTTCTACCGGCTGGTGCTGATCGCGGTGGGGCTGGTGATCGCCGCCGGGCTGTTCTGGCTGATTTCGCGGACGCGGCTGGGTGTGCGCATCCGCGCGGGCGAGGCCGACCGCGAGATGATCGCGGCGCTGGGCGTCGATATCTCGAAGCTCTACACGGTGGTGTTTGCGCTGGGCGCGGCGCTCGCCGGTTTGGCGGGGGCGCTGGTGGGCGCGATCCAGACGGTGCAGGTGGGGATGGGCGAACCGGTGCTGATCCTGGCCTTTGTCGTGATCGTGATCGGCGGCATCGGCTCGATCAAGGGCGCGCTGGTGGGCGCGATCCTCGTCGGTTTGACCGACACGCTGGGGGGCGTACTGCTGCCCGAGCTGTTCCGGTTGTTCATGGATAACTCGGCGGCTACCGCGACGGGATCGGCGTTGGCGACGATGTTGATCTATATCCTGATGGCGGTGGTTCTGATCCTGAAGCCCACCGGGCTCTATGGAGACCGGGCATGAGACGCGAGACGCTGACAAACGCCGCGCTGGCACTGGCGCTGCTTGCGGTGCCGCTCTGGGCCTGGGCTGCGGACGAACCGTTCCTCATCACGTTGGCAACCAAGGTGGCGATCCTGGCGCTGGCCGGCGTGGGGCTGAATATCGCGCTGGGGCTGGGCGGGCTGGTCAGCCTCGGCCACGCGGCGTTTTTCGGGATTGGCGGCTATGCCATGGGCATCCTGGCCAGCCATGCGCAGAGCTATGCGCCGCTGATGGAATGGCCGCTGTTGATCGAAGGCACCAAGTCGATGCCGGTGATCTGGCTGGTGGCGGCGGCCGCCTCTGCGCTGGCGGCGCTGCTGATCGGGGCGCTGAGCCTGCGCACGTCGGGCGTGTACTTCATCATGATCACGCTCGCCTTCGGGCAGATGTTCTATTACTTCGCGATCAGTTGGCCCGCCTATGGCGGCGAGGACGGGTTGCCGATCTACCTGCGCAATTCCTTTCCGGGCCTGAACACGCTCGATCCGATCCAGTTTTTTGCGCTGGCCTATGCGTTGCTCTGCGCCGGTTTGTGGCTGGCCGCGCGGCTGGCCGCGTCGCCCTTCGGACTGGCGCTGAACGCGGCGCGGCAGGCGCCGGCACGGGTCGAAACCGTGGGCATCATGCCCTATCGGCTGCGCCTGACTGCCTTTGTCATCTCGGGTGCGGTCACGGGGCTGGCAGGCGCGTTGTTCGCCGATCTCAACCGTTTCGTCAGCCCGTCCATGTTCAGTTGGCAGACCTCGGGTGAAATCATGGTGTTCCTGATCCTGGGCGGTACCGCGCGGCTGTTCGGGCCAGTGGCGGGGGCGGCGGCCTTTATCGTGCTGGAACAGGTGCTGGGCGGGTTGTCGGAATACTGGCACGTCTATCTGGGGGCGCTGCTGCTGGCGGTGGTGCTCTATGCGCCCGGCGGGTTGATCGGTGCGCTGGCGGGACGGGAGCGGCGCCATGACTGAGCCTGTCCTGTCGGTAGAGGGTATCTGCAAGAGTTTCGGCGCGCTGAAGGCGTCGAACGATGTGAGCCTGGATCTGCGGCCCGGTGAAATCCACGCGCTGATCGGGCCGAACGGGGCCGGAAAATCCACGCTGATCGCCCAGATCGCGGGCGGGCTGAGACCCGATGCGGGGCGGGTGCGGTTCCTGGGGCGCGATGTGACCGCGCTGGATACGGTGCAGCGGGCGCGGCGCGGGCTGGGACGCACGTTCCAGATTTCGGCGCTGGCGATGGAGGATACGGTGTTGCAGAACGCGTTGCTCGGTGCGCTGGGTGCGCAGGGCAGGCCGTTCCGGTTCTTCCATCGGGTGTTGCACGACAGCGCGCTGCGCGAGGTCGCCGAAACCGCGCTGGAACGGGTGGGGCTGGCCGAACGCGCCGCCATGCGCACCGCCGATCTGAGCCACGGCCAGCGGCGGCAACTGGAGGTGGCGGTGGCGCTGACGCTGTCGCCGCGCGCCTTTCTGATGGACGAACCGATGGCCGGGCTGGGCGCCAGCGGGTCGAAACGGCTGACCGGGTTCCTCGACGGGCTGCGCGCGCAGGCGCCGATCCTGCTGGTGGAACATGACATGGACGCGGTGTTCGCGCTGGCCGACCGGATCAGCGTGCTGGACTATGGCCGCATCATCGCCACCGGCAGCGTGGACGAGATCCGCGCCCACCCGGATGTGCGCCGCGCCTATCTGGGGGATGAGGCATGAGCCTGCTGTCGCTTTCCGAGGTGTCGGCCTTCTACGGGGCCAGCCAGGCGCTGTTCAAGGTGACGTTGCGCGTGGACGAAGGCGAGGTCGTTGCGCTGTTGGGGCGCAATGGCATGGGCAAGAGCACGACCATTCGCACGCTCTGCGGGCTGGTGCCGGCGGCGGGCGGCGAAATCCGGTTCGATGGCCATGATCTGCGCCGTCTGCCACCACACCGGGCGGCGCGGCTGGGTCTGGGGCTGGTGCCCGAAGGGCGGCGCTGTTTTGCCGGGCTGACGGTCGAGGAAAACCTGACCGCCGCTGCCCGGCCCGGGCCGTGGGACATGGCGCGGCTGGTCGGGCTGTTCCCGAGGCTCGGGGAACGGCGCGGGCAGATGGCCGAAAAGCTGTCGGGGGGCGAACAGCAGATGCTGGCGATCGGGCGGGCGCTGATGACCAACCCTCGGCTGCTGCTGCTCGACGAGGCGACCGAGGGGCTGGCTCCGATCGTCCGGCAGGAGATCTGGGCGGCCATCGCCACGCTGAAGCGCGAAAGCGGGCTGTCGATCCTGCTGGTGGACAAGTCGCTGAGCGAATTGAGGCAAGTGGCGGATCGGGCGGTGGTGCTGCAACGGGGTGAAACCGTCTGGCACGGCCCGATGGCCGATCTCGGTGCCGAGATCACCGACCGCTATCTGGGAGTTTGACCGGCAACAAGGAGGCCGACGTGACGCATCGCATTATCCAACCCGAGGGCTGGGCTCCGGCGAAAGGCTATGCCAACGGGATTCTGACCGGGGCCGGTGAGCTTTATGTCGGCGGGCAGATCGGATGGACCGCGCAACAGGTGTTCGAGAGCCACGATTTCATCGGTCAGATGGAACAGGCGCTGCGCAACGTGCTGGATGTGGTCGAGGCCGCGG
>CAYGNB010000060.1:0-5039 GCA_964351135.1 uncultured Rhodobacterales bacterium
CGATCCTTCTGCAGATCCCGATCTTCTTTTCGCTCTACAAGGTGATCTTCGTCACCATCGAACTGCGCCAGGCGCCGTGGTTCGGCCCGTTCCGCGATCTGTCGGCGCCCGATCCGACGTCGATCATGAACTTCTTTGGTCTGGCGCCCTGGGCGGGGCCCGAGCCGGGCACGATCTTTGCCATGCTGCTGATCGGTATCCTGCCGCTGCTGCTGGGCATCTCCATGTGGCTGCAGCAAAAGCTGAACCCGGCACCCACCGATCCGACGCAGGCCATGATCTTTGCCTGGATGCCGTGGGTGTTCATGTTCATGTTGGGCGGTTTTGCCAGCGGGCTGGTGGTGTACTGGATCGCCAACAACACGATCACCTTTACCCAGCAATACCTGATCATGCGCAGTCAGGGCTACAAACCCGACCTGCTGGGCAACATCAAATCGGGCTTTAACCGCAAGCCGAAACCGGACGAGAAATGACCGCCACCGTCACCTCGCTGTGGCGGCACCCGATCAAGGCCCTCGGCCGGGAAGAGATCGACAGCGCCAACCTGACCACCGGGCAGACCCTGCCCGGTGATCGTCTTTGGGCGGTTGCGCATGAACGCTCATCGGCGCGTCCAGGGGATTGGGCGCGCTGCCTGAATTTCGTCCGCGCGGCATCGGCGCCCGAACTTATGGCGGTGACGGCACGATCGCTGGATGACGGGCGTGTCACCCTGTCCCATCCGGACCGGCCCGACATCGCCCTGCACCCGGAACGGGACGCCGAGGCACTGGTCGACTGGGTGCGCCCGCTGATCCCCGAGGGGCGCGCGCAGCCGGTTGCCGTTCTGCCCGCCCCCAAAACGCGTGGCTTCACCGATACCAGTTCCCCGTCGATTTCCCTGGGCAATCTGGCCAGCCATCGCGCCGTCGAAGAGAAGCTGGGGCACGATCTGTCCATTCATCGCTGGCGCTGCAACATCTGGATCGACGGCGCGCACCCGTGGGACGAGTTCGACTGGATCGGCCGCACGCTGCGCATCGGCACCGCCGAGGTGAGCGTCCGTAAGCGGATCGAACGCTGCATGGCCACCGCCGCCAACCCGGCGACCGGAAAGCGGGACGCGGACACGCTGGGCGCGCTGAAATCCTTTGGCCATCAGGATTTCACCATCGCGCTGCAGGTGACGAAACCGGGGCGGATCGCGCGCGGCGATTCGGTGGAAATCCTGTGACCGCCCTGCCCTTTCCACTGTCGGAACCGCCCGATGACACAGCGACCGAACGCGGGCGCAAGCTGTTCGCGGGCCAGTCCGAGTTTCTCAAGGGCGTCGTCGCCATGTCCGGCCTGCCGCCCGCCGACCGGCTGGAGATCTGTTTCGCCGGTCGGTCCAACGTGGGTAAATCGAGCCTGATCAACGCGCTCACCGGCACGCGCGGGCTGGCGCGCGCCTCGAACACGCCGGGACGCACGCAGGAGATCAACTTTTTCACGCAGGGGCCGGATCTCTACCTGGTGGACCTGCCGGGCTATGGGTTTGCCAATGCGCCGTTGCCCGTTGTCGAGAAATGGCAGCGGCTGCTGAAACAGTATCTCTCGGGCCGGCCCAGCCTGCGCCGCGCCTTTGTGCTGATCGACGCGCGCCACGGGGTGAAACCGGTGGACGAGGAAATCCTGAAACTGCTCGACCAGTCGGCGGTGACCTTTCAGTGCGTGCTGACCAAGGCCGACAAGGTGAAGGCAAAGGAGCTCGACCGGGTGCTGACCCAAGTACGCGCCGCCCTGGCCAAACACCCCGCCGCCTTTCCAGAACTCGTGCTGACCAGTTCGGAAAAGGGTGACGGGATCGCCACGCTGCGCAGTATCATCGCAGGGCTGGCCTAGACCGCCCTTGCAGGCGGGCGCACGCCCGTGCAACCAGACGGACGGGACTGACGAAGAGATGAAGAAACGCGACATGAACCGCGACTGGATCGCCGCCGCCGCCACCCTGTCGAGCGCATTGCCCTATCTGCAACGCTATGACGGCGCGATCGTGGTGATCAAGCTGGGTGGCCACGCGATGGGCAGCGACGAGGGCATGGAGAGCTTTGCCCGCGACATCGTGCTGATGCAGCAGGTTGGCGTGAACCCGGTGATCGTGCATGGCGGTGGGCCGATGATCAACGCGATGCTGGACCGGCTGAACATCGAATCCGAATTCGTGAACGGCAAGCGCGTGACCGATGCCGCGACCGTCGAAGTGGTCGAAATGGTGCTGTCGGGTCTGGTCAACAAACGCATCGTGCAGGCGATCAACGCCCAGGGTGGCCGCGCGGTAGGTCTTTCGGGCAAGGATGCCGGGCTGATGACCTGCGACATGACCGACCCAGCGCTGGGATTTGTCGGCACGCCCTCAGAGATGAACCCGGCGCTGCTGCACACGCTGTTCGAAAACGACATGATCCCGGTGATCGCGCCGCTGGGCGGCGGCCGCGCCGGCGAGACCTTCAACGTCAACGGCGACACGGCGGCGGGCGCCATCGCCGCCGCGCTCAAGGCAGACCGGCTGCTGCTGCTGACCGATGTAGCCGGGGTCAAGGATGGCGACGGCGCGGTGGTGACCGAACTCAAGGCCGCGCAGATCCGGGCGATGACCGCCGACGGCACCATTGCGGGCGGCATGATCCCAAAGACGGAAACCGCGCTCAATGCACTGGATGCCGGGGTGCGCGCTGTCGTGATCCTGGACGGGCGGGCGCCAAATGCGGTGCTGCTGGAGCTGTTCACCGATCATGGCGCCGGATCGCTGATCCGCCCCGACTGACCGGAATTCAGTCGTCGATCACCCGCGCCTCGTCCACCAGCATCACCGGGATACCGTTGCGTATCGGAAAGGCCAGCCCCGCCGCTTTCGACACCAATTCCTGCCGCTCGGCATCGTAGGACAGGGTGGTCTGTGTGCGCGGGCAGACGAGCGCCTCGATCATATGCGGGTCGAACCCGGTTTCATTCATTGCGGCATCTCCTCGCTTGTGCCTCCCCGCAGGGCGAATTCGATCAGCGTGACCAGTGTTTCCCGGCGGTCGGACAGTGTCGGCGCCTCGAGCAGCGCCTGCTTGTCCTCGGGCTCGAAGTTCAACAGCATCGACAGCGAATTGATCAGCAGTTCGTCCTGCGCGTCGCGGATGGTTTCCCAGTCGGTCGAAAGCTGCCGGGCCGTGAAATAGCGTTCGAGCAACGCGGTAAGGGCGGCGCGATCCAGCCCGGGGTCCGTTTCGGCACGTCCGAGATCACGTTCGAACGGGGGCCAGTCCACCGCGCACCGCCGATAAGGCGCAAACCCGTCGGTTTCCGAGCGGATGCGGAACCGCGAAATACCGGTCAGCGTGATCAGATAGCGTCCGTCATCGGTTTCCGAAAACTGCGTCACCCGCCCGGCACAGCCGATTTCGTGCAGCGGCGCACCACCCGCATCGACACCATCCGGCACTGGCAGCGGCTGGATCATGCCGATGATCCGGCCCCGGGTCTTCAGGCAATCCTCGAGCATCTGCAGATAGCGCGGTTCGAACAGGTGCAACGGCAGCCGGGCGCGCGGCAGCAGCAGCGCGCCCGGCAGCGGGAACACGGGCAATGTGTCCGGCAGATCGGCGGCCAGCATCATGGGCCGCAGTCTAGCGCCGAAGCCCCGTCAGGCAAAGATCATCGAGCTGAGCCGGCGACGACCGTTCAGCGCCACCGGATCGTTGGGCTTGAGCGCCTCGAAGATGGTAAAGAGCTGCGTCTTGGCCGCCCCGTCATTCCATTCCCGGTCGCGCCGGAACAGGTCGAGCAGTTGGTCCACCGCTTCCTCGACTCGACCAGCAGCGTGCAGCGCCGTCGCCAGATCGAACCGGGCCTGAAGATTGTCGGGCTCGGCCTCGACCGCGGCGAGCAGTTCGCCCAGCGGACCCGCGTCGGCGGCCTGTTTGGCCAGCTCGATCTGCGCATGCGCGGCTTCCAGTTCCGCCGACGACGAAATCTCGGCCGGCGCGCCATTCAGGATCGCCTCGGCCTGTTCCAGATCGTTCAGCGCCACATGGGCACGCACCAGCCCGCCATAGGCGGCCGCATTCGCGTGATCCTGCGAAAGCACGGCGGCAAAGGCCTGCGCGGCCTCGACCGCGGCCCCGTCGGCGAGCAGCGTCTCGGCCTGTTCGATCACCTGCGCGATCTGGTCACCCGGCGCTTCGCCGCCGGCCATCTTGACCACCCGGTCGATGAACGCCTTGATCTCGGAGCCCGGCAATGCGCCCTGGAACCCGTCCACCGGCTGTCCCTGGAAAAAGGCGAACACGGTCGGGATCGACTGGATCTGAAGCTGCCCGGCGATCATCTGCGCCTCGTCCACGTTCAGCTTGACCATCCTGACGGCGCCCTTGGCGGCGCGCACGGCGTCCTCGAGCATCGGGCCGAGCTGCTTGCACGGCCCGCACCACGGCGCCCAGAAATCAACGATCACCGGCAGGTCACGCGATGCCTCGATCACGTCCGCCATGAACGCGGCTTCGGTCGTGTCCTTGATGAGTTCCGCATCCCCAGCGGCGGTCCCCTGCAATTCGATCATCTCTGGCTCCTTCGAATGTCGCCTCTATATGGCTTGCCCGGCGCCGGAAACCAAGGGGCAAGCGCCCCGGTCACAGGTCGAACGTGGCGAAAACCGGGGCGTGGTCGCTGGGTTTTTCCCAGCCGCGGGCATCGCGCAGGATGCGGCTGGAATGACCCGCGCCCGAGATATCGGGCGTGGCCCAGACGTGATCCAGCCTGCGCCCCTTGTCCGCCGCCGACCAGTCGCGCGCGCGATAGGACCACCAGCTGTAGAGCTGGCCGTCGGGAATATCCTGCCGGGTGATATCCACCCAGCCCCCGGCATCCTGCGTCTGGCCGAGATGTTCCACCTCGACCGGCGTGTGGCTGACCACTTTCAGCAATTGTTTATGCGACCACACGTCATCCTCGCGCGGGGCGATATTCAGATCCCCGACCAGGATCGACTTTTCCGGGCGTTCGGCATGAAACCAGTCGCGCATGTCGGT
>CAYGNB010000060.1:5139-12178 GCA_964351135.1 uncultured Rhodobacterales bacterium
CCTCTTCCTCCAGCAGCTTCAACACGATGGGTTCGCGCAGACGAACCGAATTGATGTTCCAGGTGGCGATGGTGAAGGGCATGGATATCTCCGATATGTCCGCCGATCCGGCGCGCGGGTGGGTGCAATTGCCAGTGACCGGCAATGACAGACCCGCCGCACCAACAGGCCGGCGGGTCATGCGATGGCGAGGGGTGCTGCCCGACCCGAGGGGCGGGCAGTGCAGTGCGCCCGTCAGCCGACGACGTTGTAACCGCGGCTGCGCATGCAGCTCTTGACGATGTTTTCGCGCTGCTGATCGTTGTTGATCGCATTCGAGGTCAGGCCGACCAATGCGCCCACGGCGGCCCCTTTGCCGATGTTCGACCCGGTATCCTCGACAATTGCCGCTGTGGCCGCGCCGACGCCTGCGCCGATCGCCGCCTGGCCCGCGGACCCGCTGTCCAGAACCGGCTTGCTCGCGGCGAGTTGCTGGCACTGCGCCAGGTCGTTGTTGTAGTTCGGGCCGACCGGCCCGTCGATGATCGGCTGATAGTTGGCACCGGTGTTGGTGCAGGCTGCCGTCAAGCCGATCAGCGCCCCGGCTGCAAGTGTCATTACACGCTTCATGTTTGGTCCTCTGTTGGTCTTCTGTCGATAATTCCCGGACGCGTACACGAACCCCACCCGTCACGCTTGTCCCGTATTCTTCCGGGGCGCAGCATCGCAGCCCGGCGCCAATAACTTCAAGCGAAAAACGCATCCACAGCGCCCACCGGCGGCCCCAAGGCCCCGCGCGTTCCTGCCCGAAGCACCGACATGGCGCGGGTTCTGCGCACAAGGTCTGGACTTCTGACCCACCTTACCGCAGTGTCGCGGCGATTTCACGGGGGACGGCACGAGGGGCAACACATGGCGACCGGCAAGAACATCCGCACCTGGTTCAACGGCAGCTGGCACGACGGCGACGTGGCGGTGATGTCGGCGGCCGATCACGGCGCCTGGCTGGGGTCAGGCGTGTTCGACGGGGCGCGGTATGTCAACGGGCTTGCCCCCGACCTCGAACCTCACTGCGCGCGCGTGAACCGTTCGGCAGAGGCGCTGATGCTGACCCCGACGGTGGAAACCGCCGACATGGCCGACATCGTGCGCGAGGGGCTGAAGGCCTATGACCCCTCGGCCGCCGTCTATATCCGGCCGATGTACTGGGGCATCGACGGCGACGCCACCGCTATCGTGCCACAACCCGAAAAGACCGGGTTCGCCATCTGTCTGGAAGAGATCCCGATGGCGCCGGCCGATGCCGCCGCGACGCTGGGGCGGACGCGGTTCCACCGCCCGGTCCTGGAAGACGCGGTGGTCAACGCCAAGGCGGGCTGTCTCTATCCCAACAACGCGCGGATGCTGGTGGACGTGCGGTCGCGCGGATTTACCAACGCGCTGGTGACCGATGCTCTGGGCAATGTGGCCGAAACCGCCACGGCCAATATCTTCATGGTCAGGGATGGCGAGGTGTTTACCCCGATCGCCAACGGCACCTTCCTGTCGGGCATCACCCGTGCGCGCCATATCTCGAACCTGCGCGCGGACGGCGTCACCGTGCATGAATGTGTGCTGGGTTTCGAGGATTTCGAGGCCGCGGACGAGCTGTTCATGTCCGGCAACATGAACAAGGTGACACCGGTAACGCAGTTCGAGGACACCTCCTATCAGGTGGGACCGATCACCCGGCGGGTGCGCGACCTCTACTGGGACTGGGCTGCCTCGAACGGATAATCCCGTTGCCCGAAACCGGCGCATCGGGCATGGTCGCTGCAAAAGGGGCAAGATCATGCGCAAGTTCCTGGTGGTGCTGGATGACAGCCGCGAATGCCTGAACGCGATGCGGTTCGCCGCGATGCGGGCAGCGCATACCGGCGGCGGTGTCCAGGTTCTGTCGATCATTCCGCCCGACGAATTCAACCACTGGGTCGGTGTCGGCGAGGTCATGCGCGAGGAAGCGCGCGAACGCATCCATGCCCATTTCGAGGTTTTCGCAAAGTGGATGAGGGACCGCCAGAAGGTGGATCCCGAACTGGTCATCCGCGAGGGTGAAGTGGTTCCCGAGATCATAGCACAGGTAAAGGACGACCCGGAAATCGGTGTGCTGGTTCTGGGTGCCGGCACCGACCGAAAGGGGCCCGGGCCACTGGTGTCGCAACTGTCGCGCAGTTCGGGGTCGCTGCCGATCCCGATTACCATCGTGCCGGGCGATCTGAGCAAGGAAAAGCTCGAAGCGATTACCTGATGTTTTCGGCCGCCATCGGCTCGCGATGACTTAGAATCGTTCCAAAACTTGACTTCATCCCGGCCCGGGCGCATATCGGCTGCACCCTGCGGAGGAAAACGTGATGTTCATCCAGACCGAATCGACCCCGAACCCGGCGACGCTGAAGTTCCTGCCCGGTCAGACCGTGCTCGAGGCGGGGACCGCGGATTTTCCCAGCGCCGACACCGCCGGGAAATCGCCGCTGGCGACGCGGATCTTTGCGGTCGACGGCGTGACCGGTGTGTTCCTCGGCAATGATTTCGTCACGGTCACCAAACTGGACAGCGTCGACTGGGACCACATCAAACCGGCCATTCTGGGCGCGGTGATGGAACATTACCAATCCGGCCAGCCGGTCATTAGCGGTGACGGCGCGGCGGCGTCGGGCCATGCCGATCACGACGGCGAGGATGCCGAGATCGTCAGCCAGATCAAGGAACTGCTGGATAGCCGGGTGCGCCCGGCGGTGGCCCAGGACGGCGGAGACATCACCTTTCACGGGTTCGAACGCGGCGTGGTGTATCTGCACATGCAGGGCGCCTGTGCCGGCTGCCCGTCCTCGACCCTGACGCTGAAGATGGGGATCGAAAACCTGCTGCGTCACTACATCCCCGAAGTGACCGAGGTGCGCCCGGTGGTCGCCTGACCCCGGCCCGGGCAATGACCGCACCGATCATCCTGGGATTCGACTGTTCGGCCGCGCATTGCGCGGCCGCGTTGCTGTCGGGCGACCGGGTGCTGGCCGAACGGCTGGAGCCGATGAAACGCGGTCAGGCGGAACGGCTGATGCCCCTGCTCGAAGACGTGCTGGCCGAGATCGGCGCCGGCTGGCGCGACCTGTCGGCGCTTGGCGTGGGTGTCGGGCCGGGCAATTTCACCGGCATCCGCATCGCCGTTTCGGCGGCGCGCGGGCTGGCGCTGGGACTGGGCGTGCCCGCGGTCGGCGTCACCGGGTTCGAGGCGCGGGCGCGTCTCGCGCCGGGGACACTCGTCGCCGTGCCGGGGGTGCGCGATCAGGTCTGGCTGGACGACGCCCCCCCGCGACTGGTGCAGGGTGACGAGGCTGCTGCAGAGGCGGCCACCGCTGGTCGCGACCTGTTTGCCGATGCCAGCCCCGCCGGATTGGCCGGGGCCATCGCCCGGATTGCGGCAACCCGCTATGGCCCCGATACCGCCCCCCCGGCGCCGCTCTATGCCCGCCCCGCCGATGCTGCGCCATCGCGCGAGGCGCCACCGGTGCTGCTGGATTGAGCGGATTGATCGGGCCCGCGCAAATGGCCGTGCTGCATGCTGTTGCAATGCCGCCGTCGCGCCCGTGGTCCGAACGTGAATTCACCGGCCTTCTGGCATCCCCCCACTGTTTCGCGGTTGGTGACGCGCGCGCCTTTGCGCTGGCGCGGGTGATCGCCGACGAGGCCGAACTGCTGACCATCGCCACCGACCCGGCGCTGCGCCGTCAGGGGCTGGCACGCGCCTGCATGGATGCCTGGCAGACCGCGTCGATCCGGCGCGGCGCCACCCGCGCCTTTCTCGAAGTGGCCGCCGACAACCGCGCGGCGCGGGCGCTTTACGCGGCCTGTGGCTATGGCGTGGCCGGACAACGGCGCGGCTATTACCGGCGCCCGGACGGCGGATCGGTCGATGCGTATATCCTGGAACGACCGCTGACCTGACCGCGCGTTCGCCGGGCTACCGCGCCCAAAAAGCTGTTGACCCTTTGCCCGGGCTACGTCCTTATTTGAATATTCCGGCGCCCTTGCGCGTTCGGCCCGACACTGACCGGGACAAAAAGATAACCAACGGGAGACCCGACATGACGATGATGAAATCCCTGATGGGTGCGGCGGCAGCGCTGGCGCTGGGTGCGGGCGCCGCGCTGGCGGAACCGGCGCTGATCTTCGATCTGGGCGGCAAGTTCGACAAATCCTTTAACGAAGCCGCGTTCAACGGCGCCCAACGCTGGGCCGAAGAGACCGGCGGCAGTTTCCGTGAAATCGAACTGCAGTCCGAGGCCCAGCGCGAACAGGCGCTGCGCCGCTTTGCCGAGGCCGGGGCCAATCCGATCGTCACCATGGGGTTCGCGATGGCCGATCCGCTCAGCACGGTCGCCCCCGACTATCCTGACACCAAATTCGTCGTGATCGACGTCACCTGGCTCGATGTGCCCAATATCCGGCAGGTCGGGTTTGCCGAACACGAAGGGTCGTATCTGGTCGGGATGCTCGCGGCGATGGCGTCGAAATCCGGCACGGTCGGCTTTATCGGCGGCATGGACGTGCCGCTGATCCGTCATTTCGGCTGTGGCTATGCCCAGGGTGCCAAGGCGGCCAATCCCGACATCAAGATCATCGCCAACATGACCGGCACAACGCCCGCCGCCTGGAACGACCCGGTAAAAGGGTCCGAACTGACCAAGGCGCAAATCAGCCAGGGCGCCGATGTGATCTATGCGGCTGCCGGGGGAACCGGCGTTGGCGTGCTGCAGACCGCGGCCGACGAAGGCATCCTGTCGATCGGCGTGGACAGCAACCAGAACCACCTGCATCCGGGCAAGGTCCTGACCTCGATGCTCAAGCGGGTCGATGTGGCGGTCTACAACGCCATGACAGCCGGTGAGAACGTCGAACCCGGCGTCTTCGTGCTCGGGCTTGCCGAGGACGGCGTCGGCTATGCCGTTGACGAAAACAACGAATCGCTGATTTCCGACGAGATGAAGGCGGCAGCCGAGGACGCGCGCCAGAAGATCATCGACGGCGCGATCAACGTGGTCAGCTATTACGAGAATGACAGCTGCCCCGTGCTGAACTTCTGATCGCCTGATCGGCGGGGCGGCCACCGGGGTGGCCCCGCCAACGTGACCGGCGTGACGCTCACCCAGCCCCAGCGGGCTTTCTTCGCCCAGGCAACCGCGTCGGCGGAGGAGTGGATCGCCCCGGCCCGAAAGGACATGCGATGACCGCTCCCGCCATCGAGCTGAAGGGCATTTCCAAGGCCTTTGGGCCGGTTCAGGCCAACAAGGATATCTCGATCTCCGTCGCGCCCGGTACGATCCACGGGATCATCGGCGAAAACGGCGCGGGGAAATCCACGCTGATGTCGATCCTCTACGGCTTCTACAAGGCCGACGCGGGCGAAATCTGGATTCACGGCAAGAAAACCGAGATCCCCGACAGCCAGGCCGCCATCGCCGCCGGGATCGGCATGGTGTTCCAGCACTTCAAGCTGGTCGAGAACTTCACCGTGCTGGAAAACATCATCCTCGGCGCCGAGGATGGCGGGCTGCTGCAACCGTCGCTGGCCAAGGCGCGGCAGACGCTGATCGAGCTTGAACAGGAATACGGCCTGAACGTCGACCCCGACGCGGTGATCGAGGATCTGGGCGTCGGCATGCAGCAGCGGGTCGAGATCCTCAAGGCGCTGTACCGGCAGGCGGATATCCTCATCCTCGACGAACCCACCGGGGTGCTGACCCCGGCCGAGGCCGACCAGCTGTTCCGCATCCTTCACCGGCTGAAGGAAGAGGGAAAGACGATCATCCTGATCACCCACAAGCTGCGCGAGATCATGGAGGCCACCGACACGGTCAGCGTGATGCGGCGCGGCCAGATGACCGCGACCGTGAAAACCGCAGAAACCAGCCCCGAGCAGCTGGCCGAACTGATGGTCGGACGCAAGGTTCTGTTGCGGGTGGACAAGGCTCCCGCCGCCCCCGGCGCGCCGATCCTCGAAATCGAGGGGCTGCGCGTGGTGGACGAGGACGGGGTGGAACGCGTCAAGGGCATCGACCTGACCGTGCACGCGGGCGAGATCGTCGGCATCGCCGGCGTGGCGGGCAACGGTCAGTCCGAACTGCTCGAGGTGCTGGGCGGGATGCGCCCGGCCACCGGCACGATCCGGCTGAACGGGGTGCCGCTGGTACTGGATGGCGCGGGGGCGGACGGGCAGGCGCGGCGCGCGCAAAGGATCGCCCATGTGCCCGAGGACCGCCAGCGCGAAGGCCTGATCATGGAGTTCCACGCCTGGGAAAACGTGGCTTTCGGGTATCACCACGACCCGGCCTATCAGCGCGGCCCGTTGCTGATGAACAACGCGGCCCTGCGCAGCGACACCGATGCCAAGATCGAGAAATTCGACGTGCGCCCGGCCGATGGCTGGCTGACGGCCAAGAATTTCTCGGGCGGGAACCAGCAGAAAATCGTCGTCGCCCGCGAGATCGAACGCAACCCCGATCTGCTGCTGGTGGGCCAGCCCACCCGCGGGGTCGATATCGGGGCCATCGAGTTCATCCACAAACAGATCGTCGCCCTGCGCGACGCGGGCAAGGCCGTGTTGCTGGTCAGCGTGGAGCTGGAAGAGATCTTTTCGCTGTCTGACCGGATCGCGGTGATGTTCGACGGTCATCTGATGGGCGAACGGCTGCCCGCCGAAACCGACGAAAAGGAACTGGGGCTGCTGATGGCGGGCGTCAGCGGAGAGGCCGCATGACCGGCGCGGGGGCACACTGATGGACAAGATGCCGAAATGGGCCGACGTGGTCCTGATCCCGCTGATTTCGCTGATCCTCGCCGCGATCCTGTCGGCGCTGGTGATCCTCGGCATCGGCGAGGATCCGTGGGCTGCGGTCAAGCTGATGGTCTCGGGCGCGCTCGGCTCGACCTATGGCTGGGGCTACACGCTCTACTACGCGACCAATTTCATGTTCACCGGCCTCGCGGTCGCGGTCGCGTTCCATGCACGACTGTTCAATATCGG